>DPAC01000019.1:0-1425 GCA_003517675.1 Porphyromonadaceae bacterium
GTGGGCACCATCACCCGGTCGAAGGTCCAGAGCATGCTCTGTTTTGTCACTTTCCTTGAGTAGAGCCAAACGGCAATGATGATACCAATCACCCCCCCGTGGCTGGCCAGTCCGCCTTCCCACACCTTGAGGATCTCCACCGGGTGGGCAAGGTAGTATCCCGGCTCGTAAAAGAGGCAATGACCCAGACGGGCACCGGCAATGATCCCCACCATCATGTAGACAAAGAGAGAATCGAACCATTTTTCTGGCAGGTCCTCCTGTTTGAAAATTTTTTGCACGATGTAAACGGCTACGATCAGTCCGATCACCCAAAAGAGTCCGTACCAGCGGATCTCCCTTCCCAAAATGGTGAACAGTGTGGGGTCCACATCCCAGGTAACAGATAATAGTAAGTTCATCAGTGATTCAATTTTTCCACAAAGATAATAAAAATCAGACCAGTTTGCTGATCCACGCCTCTTTGTTGCCGGGTAGCAAATCCAGCACCGGGATCTCCACCATGGTGTAGGCGCCTGGCTGTTGCTTCATTGAGGCACGAGCAGCTGCTACCAGCACCTGTGCCGTGAGGGCGGGGTTGTTGATGCGCATATCGAAACGGAAGAGCTGATTCTGGGTCTTCCCTGACACCCCCTTGCGCTCCATCAGTACCCCATGCCCCATATCCTTGAGCGCCTCCACATCTTCCACCTGAAAAACGTGGGTTTCATCATGCGCAAAATAATCATCCGCTTTTATGGCTTGGGCTACGGACTGGAAGTCGTACCCATCCTGTAACTCAATGTAAACCATCCTGCGGTGTACGCCGGTACCGGCAGGAATGGTCATGGAGAGTGCCGCTTTCACCCCCTCAATGGCTTTCACCGCAACGGTGTGGCCCATGCTCATGCCGGGACCGAAGTTGGTATAGGTAATTCCGCGCGGAGCCAGTGCCTCCAGAAGGGTGCGCACCACCGAGTCGCTGCCCGGATCCCATCCGGCTGCAATCACTGCTACAGCATTGTGGCTGCGGGCAATTTCATTGAGAGCACTGCGCAGCTGTACAATCTGGCTGTGGATATCGAAGCTGTCGACCGTATTGATCCCTCTCTCCAGACAGGATTTGGCATACTCCCCCACTCGCCGTGTAGGGGTACAAAGGAGGGCGACATCCACCTTCTCCAGTTGTGTGACATCGGTCACCACCCGGTAAGGTTGCAGTTCTGCGGGTATCCGTGTGGCATCACGCCTTACGATCCCGGCAATTTCAAAGTCGGCAGCCGACTCCAGTGCTTCCACCACATATTTTCCAATGTTGCCATAACCCACTACGGCACCTCTGATCTTTTCTGACATAAAGCAATATCCTTAAAATTGTCCAAAAATAAATAAAACAAAGGACATATAAACTGTATTTGTCATTTTTTTCAGAAGAAACGACAGCCG
>DPAC01000019.1:1790-9915 GCA_003517675.1 Porphyromonadaceae bacterium
ATATAATCAAGGTATGGATTATCGTCAAATGTAATTAATGACATCTCTTCCGGCACTTTAACCTTCTCCTCTTTAAGCGCTTTTATACATCCCATAGCAATTGTATTGCTGAAGGCAAATATAGCAGTGGGCCTTACTTTTTGCTGGAGCAACAGTTTCGTCTCCAAATAGCCGTTCTGCTCACTGAAAGCATCTCCGGTTACCGTATATGAAGTGATCCCGGAACCTACCATTGCATCTATAAAGCCTTTTACCCGTTGTATATTGGGGGTGGAATGCCGGACACCCTGGATACAGGCAATGGAAGTATGTCCGTGCTCAATCAGGTATTTGGAAGCCGAATAAGCGCCTTCATAATTGTCAGAAGAAACAAAAGACAGATCCAAACCTTCAAAATACCGGTCGATACAGATCAATGGAAGTCCTTTCTCCTGTAGCTTCACCAAATGTTCCCATTCGTCTCCGCAGGGAACAATGATCATTCCGTCCAGGTTTCTCGATGATAAATGCATCACTTCTGTTTTTTCATTCTCGATATTGTCGTCACTATCACCGATAAGCGTGATATAATTATATTTTCTCACTTCCGTATTTACAACGCTGGCTATCTCCGCGAAAAAAGGGTTTTTTAAAGAAGGGACAATTAGCGCAATCGTTTTACTTTTACCGGTACGTAAATTCTGTGCAAATTCATTCGGTACATAATTCAATTCCTCCGCTATAGATTCTATTTTTTGCTGAGTGGCTTTACTTATCCTGTATTTATCACCTTTTCCGTTTAAAACCCTGGAGACGGTTGTAATAGAGAATCCCGATTTTTCGGCAATATCGACGATATTTGACTTGTGCTGCATAATCCTAATTTTGTGAACAAAACTAACAGAAATAATAAAATAAGCAGGCAATAAGCAAATAAATAACTTTATTTAACTAAATATTATTACGTAAACGTTTGTTCCAATAAATATTGCGCATACATTTGCAATTAATACCCATCAATAGTTAAAAACATTCATTGAATGAAACAAAAACACAAGTTATGAAGAATATCTTTAAAACAGTCGCATTGGGGTTTGTATTCATGGTTACATTCTCCTGCAACACAAGTAATTCAGAAAAAAATGAAGTAACAATTCCCAAAAGTGAACTTCTGAACAAGATCAAAGGCGGTTGGGCCGGACAGGTGATCGGATGCACATACGGTGGACCGACTGAATTCCAATGGAACGGCACAATGATTGACGACCATGTTCCCATTCCCTGGGATGATACCCGACTGTTGTGGTATTATGAAAACGCTCCCGGATTATACGATGATATTTATATGGATTTGACTTTTGTGAATGTATTTGAAAAACAAGGGCTTGACGCACCCGATTCGTTACATGCACTGGCATTCGCACATGCTAAGTATCCTCTGTGGCATGCCAATCAGGCTGCACGTTATAATATACTTAACGGCATTATGCCTCCCGCTTCCGGTCATTGGAAAAATAATCCTCACGCCGATGATATCGATTTTCAAATTGAAGCTGACTTTGCGGGATTAATGTCCCCCGGCATGGTTAATTCCGCCGCTGCGATTTGTGATCGGATTGGGCACATCATGAATTACGGAGATGGCCTGTATGGCGGAATATATGTTGCTGCAATGTATTCACTGGCTTTCGTAAATGACGATATTGAATTTATTGTTGAAGAAGCGCTGAAGACTATTCCGGCGGAGAGTGAATTTCATCAATGCATTGCGGATATAATCAAATGGTATAAGAACAACCCTAACGACTGGAAATCGGCATGGTTCGAAGCGCAAAAAAAATGGTCACATGATAAAGGATGTCCCGATGGCGTTTTCAGACCATTCGATATTGACGCTAAAATCAATGCAGCATATATTGTAATCGGATTGCTTTACGGTAAAGGCGATTATGGAGCAACAATAGATATAAGTACCCGATGCGGCTATGATTCGGATTGTAACCCGGCTAACGCTGCCGGAATTCTTGGGACAATGATAGGATATAGTAATATTCCCGATTATTGGAAGCAGGGTCTTGATAAAGTGGAGAATATGAATTTTCAATATACCGAAATGTCCCTTCATAAAGTTTATGATATCGGGTATCGACACGCAGTAGAAATGATTAAAAGAAACGGCGGTATTGAAAACGACGATTCATTGATTATTCAATACCAGGTTCCTCGAACAGTTCCTTTGGAAATAGGCTTTGAAGAAATCTATCCTACTGAAAGAAGAGGTTTAAATACCCTGCTAACCGTGCAAACCGATGAAGTTTCATTTGCTATAAATGGTTCCGGTTTTGTCCTTACCGGATATGCTGCAGCGACAAGCAATCAAAAAGACGAGGTGTTAGAGGCGGATATTTATATCGATAATAATTTCATAGAAACCGTAAAAATGCCCACCTCGTCTCTCATTCGCAAACATGATGTGGCATGGAACTACGACCTTTCTGAAGGAGAACATACTATAACATTAAAAACAAGAAATATTCCCAATGGGTATCATATTCATATTGGGGACCTTATCGTATATTCCAATAAAAATCCGGGAAAACACGTATATTTTTAATCTATAAAATTAATATAGGACAGTTCCATAATCGAAAAAGGCTAACTCTAAAATATACAGCTATGACCAGAAAAAGACTTTATGTAACAGGCCTCCTATTCTTGATCATTTTCTCAGGATGGACTGCTAAAGACAGGCAGAGTATGAGAATTGTTTCAGATGCACAAAAGATCATCTTTGAAACGGATATCGGCAACGATGTGGATGACGCTTTGGCATTGGTTATGCTCTATAAATATATGGATGCAGGGGAAATAGACTTGCTGGGGATTATGATCAACAAGGAAGGTACATATCCTCCTGAATACGTGGACATCATGAATACATGGCACGGCTACCCTAAAATCCCCATTGGGGTTATTTACAATGGCGCAGATTGCGAAAATGATGCTGTCAACTATGCCAAATGTGTATCTCTGATGAAGAAAGGGAACGATGAACCGCTGTTTCGGCGTTCCCTGAAAGATTATTCAGAACTGCCGGAAGCACATATCTTATATCGCAAAATATTGGCGCAACAACCGGATAATTCTGTCACAATCGTTTCCACAGGCTTCTCTACCAATCTGGCCCGTTTACTGGATACACCTGCTGATGATTTCTCACCGTTAACAGGAAAGGAACTGGTGGCAAAGAAAGTGAAACTATTATGTACTATGGCAGGATGTTTCAATAATCCGGAACTGCATGAGTACAACATCGTAAAAGATATTCCCGCCGCTAAAAAAGTTTTTACAGAATGGCCAACACCTTTGGTAACCTCACCCTTTGAAGTAGGGATTGCGATCAACTATCCGGCCATCAGTATTGAAAATGATTTCAAATGGGCACCGGTACACCCTATGGTAGAGGCTTATAAATGCTACCAGGAAATGCCTTATGATCGCCCGACTTGGGATTTGACTTCTGTACTGTATTCGGTAGAAGGTCCCTCTTATTTCAATATCTCGCCTGCAGGGATGGTTGACGTAACGGATCAGGGATCCACAACTTTTACAGCCAATGAAAATGGGAACCGGTATTATTTGATGGTAGATTCTGTCCAGGCTGAGAATATCAAACAACATTTTATTCAATTGATCACTCGACAACCTGCAAATTTTAAATAAATATCCGAAAATAAGCTGATCTTCAAAACAATAAGCTATGTTCGATTTCATCGGAATAGAACCGGTGCAACCTTCGAATAAGGGCCGCACACAATGGACGTACCATATTTAAAAAAATCAAATAGTAAAAGAATAATGCATGAGCAAGATAGTAGTGATTGGCAGCTCCAATACGGATTTAATCGCAAAAGTAAAAGATTTTCCCAAAGCAGGAGAGACCATTAAGGGGATTTCCTATTTTCAGGCAATGGGAGGTAAAGGCGCCAACCAGGCACTGGCCGCACACCGGCTGGGTGGAGATGTGAAGTTTATTACCAGCCTGGGAAAGGATACCAATGGACTGAATTCCCTGGAATACTATAATGAAGAGGGATTGGATACCTCTCTCTCTTTGATTGTCGAGGATGCACCTTCAGGAATAGCTATGATTTGGGTGGACGAGAAAGGAGAAAACAGCATTGTAATAATCTCTGGGGCGAATGAAATGCTTTCTTCCGAATATATCCATGAAATCGAAAAAGAGATACTGAAGGCGGATTTAATTGTCCTACAAATGGAGATCCCTTACGATACGGTAAAGACTGTTTGTGACATTGCCTATGAACATAATAAACAAATACTGTTAAACGTGGCACCTGCGAGAAAATTGGATGCGGACATCATTAAAAAGATACATATTCTGGTTGTGAACGAAACCGAAGCGGAAACAATTTCAGGAGAAAAGATTAGTGAAATTGGAGAACAGCCAGTGGTAGATAAATTGTTAGCGCTGGGAGCAAAATCCGTTGTCCTGACACTTGGCAGTAAAGGATGCATCATGAAAAATGAATCCGAATATCATGTGATACCTGCTTTTAAGGTGAAATCGATCGATTCTACCGGTGCAGGCGATACATTTTGTGGAGCACTGGCTGCCGGATTGAATAAGGGTCGAAGCTGGAAAGATTCGTTGATATTTGCATCTGCCGCTTCTGCAATTTGTGTTACCCGCATGGGAGCTCAGCCTTCTATCCCAACAGAAACCGAAGTACACGACTTCTTAAAGAAAAAGACAGTAAATTATTAATCCATATCAAATCTTATGTTTATCGTACAAAATTATCCGTTAGCAGTATCGTTTTGCCTGGTCACCATGCTTTGCTGGGGATCATGGGGTAATACGCAGAAATTGGCCGCAAAGACATGGCGGTATGAATTGTTCTATTGGGACTATGTGATCGGTATCCTGCTGCTTTCCCTGATCTTTGGATTCACGTTAGGAAGTATGGGCGACCAGGGACGTGGTTTTACCGACGATATCGCGCAAGTGAGTTCAAAGAATTTTTGGAGCGCGTTTACAGGAGGTATTATTTTCAATGCAGCCAATATATTATTGTCGGCTTCCATCTCGTTGGCCGGGATGTCGGTCGCTTTTCCAATAGGAGTGGGTTTGGCACTGGTATTAGGTGTATTTATCAATTACTTCGGCGCACCGAAAGGTGACCCTGTCATCCTGTTTATGGGTGTGGCACTGATTGTCATCGCTATTATTCTGAACGGCCTTGCTTCGGGAAAAATGAGTTTAGGATCGGAAGAAAAAAAGACCAAAAAGAAAGGGATCATCATTGCTGTCTGCGCCGGAATACTGATGTCCTTCTTTTACCGGTTCGTCGCTTCGGCAATGGATCTGAATAATTTAGAAAACCCCATGCAAGGAATGCTGACCCCTTACGGCGCATTTTTTATTTTTTCGCTGGGGATATTGGGCAGTAATTTCATTTTCAACACCGTTGTCATGAAAAAACCCTTTGTTGGAGAACCGGTGAGTTATTCCCAGTATTTCAAAGGTAATCTGAGTACACATTCAGTAGGAATTTTAGGTGGTATTATCTGGGGAGTAGGTACAGTTTTAAGTTATATAGCCGCGGGAAAAGCCGGACCGGCCATTTCCTATGCTTTGGGACAGGGAGCACCTATGATCGCAGCCCTGTGGGGCGTATTTATATGGAAAGAGTTCAAAGGCGCTTCGAAACAGGTGAATTTATTACTGACGTTCATGTTTATTCTGTTTATCATAGGGCTGGCCATGATCGTTATCTCCGGCGGAAATTAAAAATAAGCGGATAGATTAAGTAATTTATTTCAGGATGATGACTTACAGCGGGATGTGGTCATCATCCTTCTCGTGTTCAGCAAGAAATTCTTCCATGTCTTCATCCGTTTCATCCCACCTCTCGGGCGGCTTCTGCGGCCCCTGCTTCCGGAAGACCACCGCCAGCAGCAGTCCGCTGATTGCCCCCGACAAATGGCCTTCCCACGAGATAGAGGGATCCACCAGCTCAGAAACGGGAAAGATGCTCCACACGATACCCCCGTAAATAAAAGCCACAATCATGGAGACAGCTGTCAGCGGGATATACTTACGGAAAATTCCACTAAAAAACAGGAAAAACAAGATGGCGAAAACCAGTCCGCTCGCGCCCACATGCATGGAGCCGCGCCCGATGAGCCAGGTTATAAACCCGCTCAAAAGCCATAGAGAAACAAATACACCGGAGGCTATCCTGCTATAAAAATAAAACAGAAACCAGATCAGGATGAGCAGTGGCAGCGTGTTGGACAACAGATGAGAGAATGAAGCATGAATGAACGGGGAGAAAAGGATTCCTCTCAATCCGCTCACCGTTGATGGCCGGATGCCCCATCGGGAAAAATTATCCCCGAAAAGGCCGGCATGGTCAACAATGAAAGCTAACCACACAAGGGTTACAAACATAATGGACGGCAGCAAGGCAAGCCACATTCGCTTTTTTTCAAGGGTAAACCAGGATGTTTCATTTGCATTCATTTTCCATCAAAGTTTGAGAGGGCTCGTTGCCGGCACAAATATACAACAAATGTGCAACCGGTTCAAAAATAAAGGAAATACGAGTTCCCTCCGGAAAGTCATTTTTGCTCTTTTTGACCGTCTTAATGAATTGAAAATCAAAGGTCAATTTATAGCAAGATTGTCCTTTTCAAGGTTTTCGGAGCAAACTCAATATGCATTTAATCATCTTTTTCGCTTGTGGAGTAGCAGCAATTTTATTATCTTTCGCAGGAATTCGTGTAAAAAAGCTCCTTACCCTAAATTGTTACTGGCGATGAGTTATCTTAAATTTGACAAAGAGCTGATGATTAACCTTGAATATTCCCTCTACCGGAATGTATTAAGGACCAACCGAAAAGGCGCATACCATAACACCTCGATATCGGGATGCAACACCACCAAATACCAGGGCTTGCTGGTGATGCCGGTGCCCTACATGGATGATGAGAATCACCTGATTCTCTCCTCTTTCGACGAAACGGTGATCCAGCATGGAGCTGAGTTTAACCTGGGGATTCACCGCTATGCCGGCGACAACTACAGTCCCAAAGGACACAAGTATATCCGGGAGTTCAATTGTGACGGTGTGCCCAAGACCATCTACCGTATCGGGGGAGTAATTCTCTCCAAGGAGATCATGTTCTCCTCGAAAGAGAATCGTCTGATGATCCGCTATACGCTGATGGAGGCGCACTCTCCCACCACCATTCGCTTCAAGCCTTTCCTTGCTTTTCGCAAGATATCGCAACTCACCCGGGAAAACGACCAGGTGGATCGTTCCTACCGGGAGGTGGAAAATGGCATCAGCACCTGCATGTACTTCGGCTATCCGGAGCTCTTTATGCAGTTCAGCAAAAAAACGGAATTTATTTATCATCCCGACTGGTACAAAGACATTGAATATCTACAGGATCTGCTCAACGGAGACACCTGTCAGGAGGATCTCTACGTTCCCGGTTATTTTGAAATGTCGATCGAAAAAAACGAATCGATCATCTTCTCTGCAGGAGAGATGATGGTGGAGCCATCCAGTCTTGCTGAGGAGTTTGATTTTGAAATCAAAAAACGAACACCCCGATCCAGCTTCTACAACTGTCTGAAAAATTCCAGTCATCAGTTTTACTATATCCCCAACAAAAATGAGCACTATCTGTTGGCTGGATATCCCTGGTTCAAGGTAAGGGCCCGCGATCAGTTTATCGCACTTCCCGGCTGTACACTGGCTGTGGACAGGGCTGATGACTTCGAGAAGATCATGGATACCGCCATCCCCCACCTGAGGAACTTCATGGACAACAACCCCTCCAAGAGCTTTCTCAAACAGGTGGAGGACCCCGATCTGCTGCTGTGGGTCGTTTGGGCACTGCAGCAATACCACCGTGAGCGGAAAGAGCGTTTCACTGAACTGTACGCCGGGTTCCTCTTCGAGATCATGGACTATCTCATGGCCGGCAAACATCCCAACCTGGCCTACCAAGAGGAGGATGGGTTGCTTACCACCTATGGACGTGATATGGCGGTCAGCTGGATGAATGCGCTGCTGGATGGCAGGCCGGTCATCCCCCGTTCGGGATA
>DPAC01000139.1 GCA_003517675.1 Porphyromonadaceae bacterium
AGCGATGCAAAGTTAGTCAATTATTATTGGATTCACAAATTCGTGAATAAGTTCATACGAAAAAACCGGACACTTTCGAGTATCCGGGTTTTATTCTTCTCCCCTGATCATGGTCAGCAGCATCTTGAAACGCTCCGTGGCCTTGAGTGCATGCCGGACATTTTCAGACTGCTTGTATATATCGGGAAAATCCTGTCTATACTCATTGGCCGAGAAGAAAATGTCAAAATAACGGAGTTTTCTTCCTGACATTAACTACGACTATTCAAAAATTTTCATTTATCCAGATGACAAGAAATTTATCATACACCTGATAAGTTCCTTTCTCATAGGTCACAAAATCTTTGTCGAGCAATCCCTTCAGGGCCGCCTGTACCGAGCTGGATGAAGTAAGGCTGTGTTTTTTAATGAATTGTGACGAAGTAACCGCCTCAGCAATGCCCTCTTTGGCAATGGCGATCAACAACTCCTTTTGTTTGGCGGGTAGTCGGAAAAGCGCTTCAGAATAAGCATATTTATAAGCGTCCACGTTGCTCTTCACCGCTTCATCGATCATTTTTTTTGTGGCTTCACTCCCCACAGGCGTCATCGAGAAGAGGGTATTCAACACCTTCTGCAGGTACCATGTGATTCCGTCGAACCGGTGATACACCGTTTCCACTATGTGCGGTGAAACCTGCCTGTTGTGTTCATGGAACAGGCGTACCGCAAATTTGACGTATTCCTCCGGGTTGATACTGCCTAAATGCTGTATCGATACACTTTGATAAAAGGGCCGCGAAGCGCTGGTGAATATTTTATCCATGATGTGACGCTGACTGCCGGCGAAAATAAAACGGGCATTTTGGCACCGCTGGATATATGTTCGCAGGGTTGCTTCCACATTTTTATCGGAGTAGTGATGAATCTGTTGAAACTCATCGATCGCGATCACACAGGGTTTCCCTGCCCGGTCGAGGTACCGGAAAATTTCGTCCAGGGTGGTCTCCACTGCCTGGATATCGCCTAACCGCACATTGAACGACGGTACCCCCGTCACATTGAATGTAATGCCGGCCTGTAACGACCTGACGGTAGTCCAGAAGATTTCTATCGCTTTTTTCCCAAAGGGTTTCAATTGTTCGACAATCTCCTTGCTGAGCAGATACACCAGATCGCGTAACGAATTGGTCGCGTAAATATCGATAAAAAAGGAATAATAATGATCCTTTATCTCTTTCTGGTGGAAACAATGGGTTATAAGGCCTGTTTTTCCCATTCTGCGCGACGAGATCAACGCCACATTGTTGCCGTTGGCGATGTCCCCGATAAGTTGCCTGCTTTCCGCTTCGCGGTCGCAAAAATAGGGTGGCGAAACATATCCGCTCGTGATAAAAGGATTGATGATCTTCACCATGGTCGTATGATTGACAATAATTACGTAAAGATAATTATTATCTTATAATAATGCAAATATAATAACCGACAATGTTGACCGATTTAAATTGTGTCAGAAATCCGGCCTGCATATCTCAGATGGAATCACCTGTTACATTTTTTTTCTTAAAAATAAAGGAATTGATAATAAAATCATATATTTGCGGTACAATTAAAATCTGACGGGAACAATATCTTCGGGTAATGTTCGTTTCCTTGGGGCAAATTATGGAAAGCAAGTTTTATTAGACATTGTATTAATCTAAAAGTCATGAGTAATCAACTATCAAGAAGACAATTTATCAAGACAGCCGCCGTGGGTGCGGTGGGAGTGGCCGTGTTTCCGCAGTTCCTCGCTTCGTGCAAGCAGAACAAGTCGGCCGGCAGTGATGATGGAGTCATTCGTCTCGGTTTTATTGGTTTGGGACAACAGGCCATGTACCTGCTCAATGGGTATCTCGGCATTCCGGGCGTACAGGTTGTGGCCGGTAGCGATGTGTATGGCATTAAGCGAGAGCGCTTTCTGAGGCGGGTAAATAATTATTACGCACAGACGGAACAGGAAGTGGACGTGGAGCTGTATGAAAACTACAAAGATCTGTTGGCCCGTGAGGATATCGATGCCGTGGTGATTGCCACACCCGATCACTGGCATGCATTCATCGCCATTGATGCAGCAAAGAAAAAGAAAAACATCTATCTGGAGAAACCCCTCACCTTCACCATTAAAGAAGGACAAATGCTCCGGAAAGCGGTGCGCGACAACGGCGTGATCCTGGGTGTGGGCAGCCAGCAGCGTTCCGATGCCAACTTTCAGCATGCGGTGAAGATGGTGCAGGAGGGCAAGATCGGCAAGATAGAGCGTGTGAATGCCTATGTGGGCGCTCCCCCAACACCGTACGACCTGCCCGAGGAGCCTGTTCCGGCCGACCTGAACTGGCCGCTGTGGCTGGGCCCGTCGGAATATGTGCATTACAATTCGCAGCTGAATCCGCCCATCTCGCTCGATCCGGAGCAGAATGAACAGTTCTGGGGTGCCTGGCGCTGGTACAAGGAGCTGGGCGGAGGCTTCACCACCGACTGGGGGGCACACATGTTCGATATTGCCCAGTGGGCGCTGGGCATGGACGATAGCGGCCCCGTAGAGATCATCCCCGCCGGTTATGAAGATACGAAATTTCTCACCTATAAATACGCCAACGGTGTGGTGATGACCGAAGAGCCGTTCAACGAACAAAAGACCAAGGGCGTAAAGTTTTGGGGCGAAAAGGGATGGATCGAGATCTCGCGGGAGCATTTCCTTGCTTCGGACGAGAGTCTGCTGCCGCCGGCCGTGGAAGCATCGGAAGGAGCATACGAAACCAAGATTCCTCATCTGGAGAACTTCATCAATGCGGTGAAGACAAAGACCGACCCGGTGGTACCCGTGGAGATCGGTCATCGTTCCTGCACCGTGTGCACCTTGGGTAACATCGCGTACGACCTGGGTCGTCCCATCCGGTGGGATCCGGCAGCCGAGAAGTTTGTGGATGATCCCGAAGCAGATGGCCACCGGTTGTTCAACAAGACCTACAGTGAAGGGTATACGCTCTGATAAGGTGAAATAAGAGCTACAAGCTTGTAATCAGATTTGCCGATATAATGCGGTGGATATAGACGATGTCGCCATGCACGGTGTAGATAATTGGACGGGACACGTCAATGGTGGCTATAACCTTCTTTCGGTTTGAGCATGATGCCCAGCTCATCGAGTTGCTCCTGCTCCACGGCAGAGGGGGCGTCGATCATCACATCGCGTCCCGCGTTGTTCTTCGGGAAGGCGATGCAATCGCGGATGCTGTCGAGCCCGGCAAAGATGGAGACAAACCGGTCCAGTCCGAAGGCGATGCCGCCGTGGGGTGGGGCGCCATACTTAAAGGCGTTCATCAGGAAGCCGAACTGCTGCTGTGCTTTCTCCTCGGTGAAGCCCAGCACCGAGAACATCTTCTGCTGCAGGCCGCTGTCGTGGATACGGATCGACCCTCCGCCGATCTCCACACCGTTGATCACGATATCGTAGGCGTTGGCCCGCACGGCGCCCGGGTCTGTATCCAACAGGGGAATATCTTCCGGTTTGGGAGAGGTGAAAGGGTGGTGTTTCGCGAAGTAACGGTTCAGCTCCTCATCTTTCTCCAGCAGGGGGAAGTCCACCACCCAGAGGCACTGGTAGTGGTTTTTATCCCTCAGCCCGAGGCGTGATCCCATCTCCAGGCGAAGCTCACCCAACTGTTTCTGTGTTTTCTCCGTCTCGCCCGCCAGCATCAGGATCAGGTCGCCCGGCCGGGCATTGCACGCTTCAGCCCATTTTCTGAGCACCTCTTCGCCGTAAAACTTATCCACCGACGATTTGAGGGTGCCGTCCTCGTTATACCGCACATAGATCAACCCTTTGGCCCCAATCTGCGGACGTTTCACAAAGTCGGTCAGCTCATCCAGCTGCTTGCGGGTATAGCTGGCACATCCCTCGGCACAGATGGCACCCACATATTCCGCCACGTTAAACACGGCAAAATCGCTTCCCGTGGTGAGTTCCTTCAGTTCGGTAATCTTCATCCCGAAACGGATATCCGGCTTGTCCGACCCGTACTGTTTCATTGCGTCGGCATAGCTGATGCGGGGGAAGTCGGGGATGTCGAGTCCCTTGATTGTTTTGAAGAGGTGTTTGGTCAGCCCCTCAAACATATTCAACACATCCTCCTGCTGCACGAACGACATCTCGCAGTCAATCTGCGTGAACTCCGGCTGGCGGTCGGCCCGCAGGTCCTCGTCGCGGAAGCACTTCACGATCTGGAAGTAGCGGTCGAAGCCCGAGACCATCAGCAGCTGCTTAAAGAGCTGGGGCGACTGTGGCAGGGCATAAAACTCCCCCTGGTTCATGCGCGAGGGGACAATGAAGTCGCGTGCCCCCTCGGGTGTGGAACCGATCAGCACCGGTGTCTCCACCTCCAGGAAAGCCCGTTCGTTGAGGTAGCGTCGTGTCTCGAACGCCATCCTGTGGCGCAGCTCCAGGTTTTGTCGCACCACGTTGCGGCGCAGGTCGAGGTAGCGGTATTTCATCCGCAGCTCATCGCCGCCGTCCGTCTCCGTCTCGATGGTGAAAGGTGGTGTTTGGGATGCATTCAGTACAGTCAGTTGGGAGGCGATGATCTCGATGTCGCCGGTGGGGATGTGTGTATTTTTGCTGGAGCGTTCCTTCACCGTGCCGGTCACCTGTATCACCCACTCGCGTCCCAGCTTGTTAGCCTGCTCACAAAGAGAGGCATCCACCTCCTGGTTGAACGAGAGTTGTGTGATGCCATAGCGGTCGCGCAGGTCGATGAAGGTCATGCCACCCATCTTTCTGATGTGAGAGACCCATCCTGCCAGGGTCACCTCCCTGTTTGCATCGGCCAGCCGCAGCTCACCGCAAGTGCTGTTTCTGTACATATCTATAACCGTTATTTAGCGTTGCTTTTGCGATACAAATGTACACAATTATCGTGTGAAATGCTTCATATCTTTACCACTTTATGGGCCACCTTTTCAAACTCTTTCAGGTGTGTAGCCATCAGGATGGTGATGCCGGGATGTTGTGCCTGAATGTTTTGGAAGATGGCGATGGCGTTTTCCATGCTGATACCCGCCGTGGGTTCATCCACCACCAGCAGTTGCGGCTTCTTGAGGAGTGCCTGTGCCAGCAGCAGTTTCTTCCGCTGTCCCCCGCTCAGAATTTCGCCGTTCTCACCCAGCCAGCTTCCCAGTCCCTCCGGCAGGGAAGCGCGCCACGAAGCCAGATCCACCGTCTCCAGCGCCCTGTCTATCTCCTGGTCGGCATACCCTTCGAAGTTCTCCCGCAGCGTCCCGGTCAGCAGATAGGCTTTCTGTGTTACGTAGATGGCTTCCGGTACCGGGAGGTGGCGCAATTCGTCCGTTCCGTTCCAGGTCAGCCTCCCTGCTTTCCGGTACTCCGGATAGAAGAGGCTGTTCAGCAGAGTGGTTTTGCCCTTGCCCGTCTCTCCGTAGAGGGCTACCCATTCGCCCCGTGCGATATCCAGTGACAGCGGCCCCACCCGTACGGGGGTGCCGGGTATCACTGCCTCCAGATCTGTGATCTTTAGCTGCTCCAGTGGTGTAGACACGGCGACAGGCTCCTGAGGTGTTGTACCTTCCCTGATGATCGATTGTATGTCGTGTATCTGCTGCTCCACTGCGCTCTTTTCCGATTTCCCGTAGAAGAGCATCTCGGCCAGCTCAGCCTGAGCCATGATGCCAAAGAAGATGCCGATGGCGAGGTGTGCATCCATTTCCTGACGACCTGAGTGCCAGAGGAGAAAGGTGGCCACGTAGCTGAACCTGAGGCCGGCA
>DPAC01000044.1 GCA_003517675.1 Porphyromonadaceae bacterium
GTGTTGACACCCGGTGCGGATGGTATGAAAGGAGCCATCGCCAAAGCGAAAGAACTGCAGGCTACATTACCCGGCGCCGTGATCCTGCAACAGTTTGAGAACCAGGCAAACCCGCAGATTCACTACAACACCACCGGCGAAGAGATCTGGCGCGATACCGATGGCAAGGTGGACATTTTTGTCAGCGGCGTAGGCACAGGAGGCACCGTGAGTGGCGCCGGAAAAAGATTGAAAGAACGGAATCCCAACCTTGTAGTAGTCGCCGTAGAGCCTGCCGACTCACCCATACTGTCGGGAGGAAATCCCGGACCCCACAAGATTCAGGGCATTGGTGCCGGTTTTGTTCCGGAAAACTATGATGCATCGGTGGTTGACCGCGTAATAACCGTAAGCAACGACGATGCCATACGCACAAGCAGAAACCTTGCAAAGACGGAAGGGCTCCTGGTGGGAATCTCGTCGGGTGCCGCCGCATATGCTGCGCTGCAACTGTCGAAGGAGCCGGAAAATGAAGGTAAAAATATTGTGGTGATCCTGCCCGACACCGGAGAACGATACCTGTCTACCGTGTTATACGCTTTCGACGAGTATCCTTTGTAAAAATCTGTTATATATGCATGCGGGCAATGAAAATGAAAGAGAATAAAAAATATCGCATGAAAAAAATTCAACTTATATTTCTTATTCTTCTTGTAGCTGGAATCAGCTCCTGCGAACAAAAAAATGAACTGCAGAGCGGTATCTGGCGTGGCGAACTGGCCGTGTCGGGCAACAGGAAGGCTCCTTTTCTGTTCGAAGTGGAGAAGCACGGTGCCGATTCAGCCACAGTCACCCTCCTCAACGGGGAAGAACGGGTGAAACTGACTGGTGTTACGTTTCACGGCGACACGCTCATCGTTCCCATTGTGGCTTACGATGCTCTTCTCCGGGGATTTGTCGCGGGCGACCGCATTGAGGGAAAGTTCATCAAGAATTACATCGAAGACGATCCGGGTGTTTCCTTTACCGCGGTTTACGGTGTGGATGAACGTTTTGAACCGGCCGCACAACCGGCCACACGACCAATCGATGGCAAATGGGAGGTGCTTTTCCTGAGTGAGGAAGGAGATACCACCCGCAATGTGGGCATCTTCAAAACCGACGGTGGGATCGTCACCGGTTCCATACTGACCAATTCGGGTGACCTCCGGTTCCTGGAAGGCGCTTATACCGATAAAGGTGTGCAACTCTCGGCTTTCAGCGGCCTGAGTCCTTATTTGATCGATCTCGCCTTTACCGGTGACAGTCTTTTTGAGGGTACTTTTTATACCACCCACGGCACCACACGATTGTCAGGCCGGAAGAACGATGCTGCAGCATTGGCCGACGCCTATTCGCTGACCGGCCTCAAAGAGGGTTATGAAACGCTCAGCTTTACACTGCCCGACCTCGAAGGGAACAGGGTTTCACTCAGTGATGATCGGTATCGGGGCAAAGTGGTGATTGTGTCCATCCTGGGAAGCTGGTGCCCCAACTGTCTCGATGAGATGGCTTTTCTGGCGCCCTGGTACGATGCCAATAAGGATCGCGGTGTAGAGATCATCGGCATCGCCTTCGAGCGGAAAGAGGATGAAGCTTATGCGAAAAAGACAATCTCCCGGCTCAAAGAACGGTATCACACCGGGTATCCCATACTCTTTGGCGGAGCGGTGGGCAAAGAGAATGTGACCGGGGTACTGCCGGAACTGGACAACTTTTCGAGTTATCCCACCACCATTTTTATCGATAAGCAGGGGAAGGTGCGCAAGATTCATACCGGCTTCAACGGCCCGGCCACCGGTCTGTTTTACACAGAATTTATCGAAGAGTTTAACACGCTCGTCGATTCACTCCTCACTGAGTAAAAAAACACCGGCAGCTGATTACTAAAAGCTGATCGCTGATCACTGAATCATGACACCTGAATCGCTGCAGGTACAAACCCTGCTCCTAAAAAACTGATTGCTGATTACCGATTGCCTGCCGGATATCTTTCAGCAAATCATCCACGCTCTCCAGTCCCACGGACAGCCGGAGTGTGGTTTCTTTTATGCCCATGGCAGACCGCTGTTCGGGCGTAAATGTGCCGTAAATAGTGCTGGCAGGGTGAATGATGAGCGATCGGTTATCAAAAAGGTTGGTAGCGCGGCGGATCAGCTTCAGCCGGTTCAGGAAACTGTAACATCGCTCTTTCGAATCCAGGTCGAAGGTCAGCATGGCGCCCGGATAGTCGCCAAACTGCTTCCTGCTCACCGCGTAAAAAGCATTGTCCGGTAATCCGGTGTAGTTGACGGCCTCCACACCGGGCAGTGACTGCAATCTTTTGGCGATCTCCAGACAACTGCTTGCATGCCTTTCGTACCGCACCTGCAGGGTTTCCAGGCCCAGCGATTGCACATAAGCCACTTCCGGCGTCATGTATGCCCCCAGATTGCGGTGTATCTCCTTGCGTAGCTTGCAGTGAAAAGCCGACTGTGATGCATCGGCAAAGGGTTTTAGCTTGGGTGAATGAGACCAGTCGAACTGTCCGTAATCGATGATCAGTCCGCCCAGGCTGGTGCCCCCACCCGAGATATATTTGGTGCTCGACACCACATCGATATCCACGCCAAAATCGCCGGAACGGAAAGTTGTGAAAGGTACAATGGTGGTGTCGGCAATGAGCGGTATGTTTCTCTTGTGCGCCACATCAGACAGCACTTTCAGATCAGCCACCTCCATCTGGGGATTGGTGATTACCTCCACATACACGCCACAGGTGTTCTCATCGAGGTTAGCCTCCACATCTGCGGGGTTTGTCAGGTCGCAAAAACGTATGTCCACGCCAAACGCGCTCAGCGTATTCACGAAGAAGGAATAGGTATTTCCGAAGAGATGGCGCGATGTAACCAGGTTGCTGCCACTCCGGGCGAGGGTGATGAACGTATTGCTGATGGCCGCCATACCCGAATTGAGCGCCGTCACGCCGTAGGCACCGGTCACCACTTTCACTCTTTCTTCAAAGAACTGCACCGTAGGGTTTGTCACGCGTGAGTAAGTATGCTCCGCCGTTCGTCCACAAAAAGCGGCCTCCATCTCCTCGGCAGAGGCAAATTCATAAGCCAGGGCGTGATATACCGGCATTGACAGGGAACCGTATGCATCCGGTTTCGGATATGGCAAACTCAGTAGTTTTGTTTCGTATCTGGGTTCGTTCATTTTTTGAGTGATTGCTGCTGTTTTTATGATTGCTGTTTGGACCCTTACAGAGGGGATTTTTAACCTTTTACCTGCTGACAATCATTGTAATTCCTTTCACGGATTTCTTTTTCATTCAGCAAAAGTACGGCAACCCGGGCAGGGTAACAGCATTTTCCACATACGATAAAATCCCCGAACCCTTATCATTTCGGGGATATCTTGTCTGCTAAAAATCGGGAAAGCGATACCTGTCAACTGGAGGGACCAGCTTTTTTCTTGCCTTATAAATCTGGTAGACCCAATAGAGCAGAAATCCTGCAATTACGTTTCTTTTGAATGACATAACCGTTTATCGTTTTAAAATCCATGCATCCCTGTAATCAGGGTATTCCTTGTGTATTTTCCTCAAAGTGCTTTGCGCATCCTCTCTATCAGCAAAAGAGAGCGCATACACATCGATTCGTCCGGGACGTATCATCCATCCTCTATCAGAGAATCCATTCTCCAGAAGATTCGCCATCATCTTCTCTGCCACCTCTTTCACTTTATATACCCCCACAATGATGTAATAGCGTGGTTGGTCTTCATCTGCTGCAGCAACTGCCACCGGTGTTTGAGCTGCAAGCTCCGGTTGAATGTTCTCTGTGGTGCTCACCACTGCGACCTCTGCTACAACACCCTCTGATACGTTTCCACCTGTGATGTTGCGCTGGAAGGGACTGCCAAACAGATCGGTCTCTGAGAGGATCTGTGCGGACTGTCTCACAATGGTGCGATCACCCACCGGAAGCAGGAACATCATCAACAGAAGAATCGATGCTGCAGCTGCAGCGATACCTATAGATCGGTAACGTGGCTGTCTCTCTTCCTTTGGAGAAACTTTAACTGCATGAGACTGCATCTGAATCAGTGGCTTGAGGGCAGCCTTTGACAAACCGAAAAAAACAGGCTGTACAAAATGAGAAGGTTTGTATACAAACCGTTTGTCATCGTTCATGATAAACTGTCCAAGATCGCCCAAAACAACTTGTCGATCATCTCTCAACCGGCGCTTTAATTCCTCCACTGCCAGTTCAATCTTCGTCATTGCCGCTTCGAAGGGAATTTCTTCGCTTTTCATGTAGGACTGCGCCAACAAACCGTCATTATGCGTGAGATCACGGTTGAAAACCAATTCACACGAGGGCGGGAAGAAAGTGGAGATGCCATCTCTGCGTGCCGGGGAGGTATTTACCACGAAACCACCAAAGCCGGGGATGATCACGCAGTTGTGATCATGCAGCAGAAATTCAATATGCGAAACAAGTTCATTCATCTGATTAAAAACTTTCATTTTCAAATGTTTCACATAGAACTCGCTTTAATCATGTTCATTTGTGCAAAACATGTGAAAGCTCGTTTCATACAATCTGTTTGTATTTTGGTGACCGTCACACCTGATCACAATGAATTCAAAAAGGTCATCATTTTGATCAGATAAGCAAAGTTAAAAAAAAAGATCTATTTCCTCACCTTGTTCTGATTTTTGTTGGCAAAATCTTGCCAATTGCTATATTTCCTGTCACCGGTAGTAATACCCGACTGGTAAAAATGACACAGAGCGGCAGCCAATCCGTCTGAGGCATCGAGTTGTGTCAACATCTGTTCGTCAGGTATCCTCAGAATCTGCTGCAGCATGTATGCCACCTGCTCTTTTGCTGCCCTACCATTACCGGTAATGGCCATCTTGATTTTGAGTGGGGCATATTCATGAATGGGGATGTCACGCGAGATGGCGGCCGCCATGGCCACCCCCTGGGCACGTCCCAGTTTGAGCATGCTTTGTACATTCTTCCCGAAGAAAGGGGACTCTATGGCCAGCTCGTCGGGAAGGAACTCATCGATGAGACCGATCACACGTGCATAGATCTTGGCCAGTTTCAGGTAGTGATCGCCATACTTGCCCAGCTCCATGACCCCCATAGCCATCATCGACGGTTTGTTATCCAGTACACGGAGAATGCCATAACCCATGACCTGCGTACCGGGGTCGATCCCCATAATGATTCGTTCTTTCTGCATCGGTCAGTAGGATATGGTCTGCATCACGGTGGAGAAGCCAGCCACCTTCTCCTTGAATTTTTCCAGCAAGGGGGAAACCACCCTGTTGCTTTCTTCATTGTTCCACTGTTCCAGTGTTGCCAGATCGGCAGCAGTGAACTCCATGGCATAAGCATGTCCCTCCTCCCCCTCCTCTCCGAAGACCCGTGAGAGACGGGGTGAGGTGAGCAACCCACTGCGAGTGGCAATGGGGATGAACACCTCCAGCATGTAATCCACAAACTCTTCGTGAAAAGCCGCATCTACATGGAAAGTGGTGTTGAAGACAATCATCTGTGGCGATTTTTTATTTTTTTCTCTGCAATTTCAATTGCAAATATAAACAAAATCTCTAACTTTGCACCACAATTATGTAAGGGGGTTTAGCTCATCTGGCTAGAGCGCAACACTGGCAGTGTTGAGGTGACCGGTTCGAGTCCGGTAATCTCCACAAAACAAGCGATAAGCTTTTTATAGGGGCGGTTTACGAAAGTAGGCCGCCCCTATCATTACACAATTTTCACCGTGATTCTTGCAGGCAGTCACTTCCTTTTAATCAACAGGGAAATACTTTGAGAAAAATTCCTTCATATCATTCCATGAGGCTGCATCTGCTGCCGCATGATAAGCAATGGGCATGTTAAATTTCTTGCCTGCTTCGGTTGATTCGGGATTTGTGAAAGCATGCAAGGCTCCTTCATATTCTTTAAATTCATAGGCAGCGCCGACAGCATTCATTTGATTTTTAAAATTATCCTTATCTTCCTGGGATACAAATGTATCTGCTGCTCCGTTGCAGACGAGAACATGCGTGTTTTTAATGACTGGGTCTGCTTTAAAACCTGCAAGCCCACCGTGAAAACTTACAACTGCATCGAGCGGGACACCTAAATTGGCAGCGTTTAAGACCACCGTGCCACCGAAGCAATAACCTATTGCTGCAACACGTTCCGGGTCTGCAAAACCGCTGTTTACCAAAACATCGTAAGCGGCTGTTATTCTTTCTTTCAACAAACCCATATCAGCATATAGGACCCCTGCATTTTTTTCTGCATCCCCCGGATTATCAAACACCAAACCATTGCCGTACATGTCGGCAGCAAATGCGGTGTAACCTAATTCAGCCAACATCCTGGCTCGCTTTTGGTTGTAAGCATTATTGCCCCACCATTCGTGCACGACAATGATTCCAG
>DPAC01000110.1 GCA_003517675.1 Porphyromonadaceae bacterium
GCCAGTGGCAAAGGTCAGCTCACTGAAGGCAGGGTTGTGGTGTTGGTCAACAGCAACTCTGCATCGGCCAGTGAGATACTGGCAGGTGCCCTGCAGGACTGGGATCGTGCCGTGGTCGTGGGACGGAGAACCTTTGGTAAGGGACTGGTACAACGCCAGCTGCCGCTGCCCGACGGCACCATGATACGGCTTACAGTGGCCCGCTACTATACCCCTACCGGGAGAAGCATCCAGAAACCCTATAAGCCTGGAGACCCCGATGGCTACCAACAGGATTTCATGAACCGGTATGAACATGGTGAGCTCTTCGATGCCGACAGCATCCACTTTCCCGACTCGCTCAAATATACCACTCTGGTGAACAAGCGAACGGTCTATGGTGGCGGCGGGATCATGCCCGATTGCTTTGTGCCGATGGATACCACGGGAACCATGTTGCATGGCCGTCTCAATGCAAATGGGGTGATCAACAAGGTAGCCATTTCCGAGGTGGACAAGAACAGGAAAGAGCTGCTGCAAACTTATCCGGATGCACACTCTTTCGCGCAAGGGTATCAGGTTTCTGATGAATTAGCCGGCAGGATTCATGAACAGGCGGTGACCGACAGCGTGGAATGGGATGAGGAGCAGTATGAACAGTCACGTTCATTGATCCTCCTTCAGCTTAAGGCGCTGATCGCCCGCGACCTGTACGACTCCTCTGCCTTTTTCCGAATAGTCAACCAGGAGAATGAGATCTTCCGCGAGGGACTCCGGATCATATCCGACGAACAACGGTATCAGGGTTTTCTGAAAGGTGCGAGCAGCAATTATGTCCAGCAATAAATCAGGTATAGCATGCATTATGATTATGGCAAACTTCGCGTTGACACTGTTAAAAAGGTTCACCTGAAGGATTATGCCACCTGCGAGGATGGTGGCTTCACCAAGAAATCGGCGAAGAAGGAGGTCAAGGCAAACATCAAGGAGCTCAAGAAGCTACAGGAGATGTTCTATGCCGACGACCGTTATTCACTGCTGATCATCCTGCAGGCGCGCGATGCGGCCGGCAAGGATGGAGTGATCCGGCATGTGATGTCGGGCATCAACCCGCAGGGATGCCGTGTGCACAGCTTCAAGACCCCCACCAATAACGAACTGGAGCACGATTACTTCTGGCGCCACTACCAGGTACTGCCGCAGCGTGGCATGATTGAGATCTTCAATCGGTCGCACTACGAGAACGTATTGGCTACCAAGGTAAACCCACAGTGGATCCTCAATGAGCGGATCCCCGGTTACGAGTCGGTGGAGATGATTGATCAACAGTTCTGGGACGATCGCTACGAGGCGATCAACGCCATTGAAAAACATCTGCATCACAATGGCATGCGGATCCTCAAGTTCTTCCTGAACGTCTCAAAGGAGGAACAGAAAGGGCGATTCCTTTCAAGAATAGAGGAGCCCGATAAGAACTGGAAGTTCAGTTCGGCCGACCTCCATGCGCGGGCACAGTGGGATGCTTACGACAAAGCATTTGAGGAGATGCTGGAGAAAACATCCAGGCCGTATGCACCCTGGTATGTGATCCCTGCCGACAAGAAATTCTTTGCCCGTGTGGCGGTGGGAGATATCATCCTGGAGCTGTTCCGATCGCTTGATCTGCGATACCCGCCTGCCGAATCGCCTGAAATACTTGCAAAAGCAAAAGCAGATTTGCTAAAGGAGTAAATGTATGCCTGAAAATCAACCGGGAAGAGTGTACTGCGCAGCGATTTATCATTTGATCCTCATAATGGGGGCAATAGATATACAATCAGCGGGTTCGTTTCTTTTCCCTTAAATGGGAATCCAGGCGTGAAATTAGCCACAACAGGCTGAAGATGGAAGCGACAAGGATCACGGAACCCAGAAACTGGGCGGAGAGCAGAAATTCTTTGCCAACCAGGAAATATACCCCTGCAACCATTGCTGCCAATACAGCGTACATGGTTCCAAAAATTGCTCCCATTTCCCTCAGCATATTCCCCGGTTCTTTTTTCGGCTCCACGCTTTGCGGGGCAAGTGCCTTTTCCGTTTCTATCTGCTGCATGATGCGATGTTTCAGGTTTTCCGGCGCATCTATTTTCGTGGATGCCAACATCTGACGAAATTTTTTGTCCTCTTCCTGCTCACTGTATTTCTCCATCATGATGATCTTTTTTATGAACCTGTAACCTGCACGCATATCCTGAAACAACCATTTCCTTAAAAAGTTTCCTTGCCCTGAACAGTTTTACCTTCACGTTGGGCTCGTTTAAACCGGTGATCTTTGCAATCTCTTTGACCGAATTTTCCTCCAGATAATAGAGCGTGAGTAAAAGCGCATCTCCCGCAGGCATCTTCTGCATGACTTCGGCCACCATCTCTTTTCGCTCAATCTCACCCATCTCTATTTCCAGTGTGTTGTCAGCCAGAAGAGACGCATCTTCGATCTCTGCCTCTCTGCTTCTCATCCACATTTGTGTCTTTGTATGCGTGACAGCCGTATTGTAAACGATGCGATACAGCCAGGTGGAGAATTTGCTCTCTGAACGAAAACTGTGCAGATTCCGGTAGGCTTTCAGATAACTTTCCTGCACAACATCTTCCGCATCCTGCATGTTGCCGCAAATCCGATAGGCGATGGTGATCGCCATATCCTGATAGGTTTCGACAAAGTATGCAAATGCGGAAGTGTTGCCCGAAAGCACCTGGAGTACACGTTGATTCTCGTTCATCGTAAGCGGTTATCCCTGTTCTGCTTCCTCCTTTTCCTCCTTTGACTGGTTGACCGGTATTCTTTGTACGATCAGGAAATAAACCAGATAACCCGCGCCCAGAAAGAAGGCCACACTGGCACTCGTAACCCAAAACTCATTTCCCTGTCCAATTACCAGGTATTCGGAACACAGAAAACCCACAATAATTCCTATTCCAAGCGCAACCAGTACAATCCCGTTTCTGAGTGAAACAAAACGGTTGGGATCTGATTTCTTTTTGGGACTGTCGGGCGGGATAATCCCCTGGCTAATGAGGCCCATTCTTTCGGCGTGGCGACTTTTGACCCATTGTAATCCCAGGATCCATCCGGCGATAATTGGCAGGCCGATGGTACAAATAATTGCAATAATCGGTATTAATTCTTCCATAAATTCTCCCATAACTACATGCTTTTAAAAGTGAATCATTCATTTGTTTACATCCATGGGACACTCACTTCGACGGATCGGTTACAAAAAAACGGATATTTTTTTACCCGTATTGTTTTTGATTTTTTATAAAATGGGTTCTTTACACGGTTGTTTGCTGATCGGGATGGACGCTCTTGCGTAAATTGCATCACAAATCGTCCGGTCAGCTGTTGGCCGGATGAGGCAGACTACTCCACAGTAAATCAAAAAATGATTTAGTAAAAAATTTCCGCCAGCATACAACGTGCCGACCCCCCGCCGACCGTTTCAATGGTTTGCAGATCGGGTGCAACAATCTTGTTGAAGGTGGAGATGGTGTTTTCCTGCTCAAATGTCAATGCTTTGCGTGCGGATGCCGACATCACCATGATGGGCGTGCCGTTGCGACTTTTCACTTCCAGCATATTGCCGGCAAAATGGGTGACTTGTTCCAATGATATATCTACAATGATCTTGCCGGTAGCGGTTAATCGTGTTACCACTTGCTGGCGATCCTTTGCGTCGCTGATCGACGCAAGGCAGATCACCGCCACCTGTGTCCCCACTGCCATCATCACGTTGGTATGGTAGATGGGTCTTCCGTCTTTATCGGTTGCATCAAAAACCATGGCTTCATAGTTCATGTGCGCACAAAATTCGGCCAGTACCTTTTCAGAAGTGCGTGGAGAACGGCAACAGTAGGCTATCCGCTTGTCGCGATCGAAAACCATGCTGCCGGTACCTTCCAGAAACTCACCTTTTTTCTCCCAGGGGGTAAGGTCAATTATTTTGCGGTGGTTGATTTTACGGCGCAACAGCTCCATCACCTGCGGCTTCCTTTCCCACCTGCGGTTTTCGGCAAACAGGGGGTATAGGACCAACTCACCCGAGATATGGGAAGAGAACCAGTTGTTGGGGAAGACAGCATCGGGTGTCCACGGCTCCGGCGTATCCTGCACCACAATCACATCCACATCATTACCCCGGAGTAATTGTACAAAGGCATCGAACTCTTCCAGTGCTTTTTCCGATACCGATTCGGAACCGGAGGGCTGTTGAAAATAGTTGTTCTGTGCCGTCTCTTCATTGAAGGCAAAACGGGCGGGACGCACCATCAGCAGTTTTGAGGTTGTTTGCATTGTTTTAACGATAAGCAGTAAGTTCTTTTCATAAACGTAAGAACCTTTAAACCTTGAACCATGAACCCATCGTGTTATTCCATCGCTTTGATCGAGTCGCGGATGATGGCGATCGCTTCGCGGAGCTCTGATTCGGTGATCACCAGTGGCGGTGCGAAGCGGATGATATGACCATGCGTCGGCTTGGCAAGCAACCCGTTCTCGGCCATCTTCAGGCAGACATCCCACGCTTCTTTGCCTTCGTGTGGTTCTATCACCACTGCATTGAGCAGTCCCTTGCCTCTTATCTGGCGGATCATGGGACTCTTTATTTGGCTCATCTCTTCACGGAAGATCCGGCCCAGCGCTTCTGCACGTTCGGCCAGCTTCTCCTCCTTCACCACCTCCAGCGCGGCGGTTGCCACCCGGCAGGCGAGGGGAAACCCACCAAAGGTGGAACCGTGTTGTCCCGGTTGTATTGTCAGCATGATCTCATCATCGGCCAATACTGCCGAAACGGGCAATACTCCTCCTGAGAGCGCTTTTCCCAGGATCACGATATCGGGGCGTACGCCTTCGTGATCGCAGCAGAGCATCTTGCCGGTACGCCCGATTCCGGTCTGTACTTCGTCGGCAATAAAGAGTACATCCTGCGCTTTGCACAGGTCGTAACAGGCTTTCAGATATCCTTCATCCGGCACATTTACGCCTGCTTCCCCCTGTATGGGCTCCACCAGAAATGCAGCAACCCTGTCGCCCTTCTCTTTCAGCACTTTTTCAAGTGCTGAAGCGTCGTTGTAGGGAATCACCTCGATGCCGGGGGTGTAGGGACCATAGTCGGCTCTCGCATCAGGATCGGTGGAGAGGGAGACGATGGTGATGGTGCGGCCGTGGAAGTTCCCTTCACAGCCAATAATCAGGGCTTTGTTTTCCGGGATGCCTTTCTTCAGGTAGCCCCATTTGCGGGCCAGCTTGAGAGCTGTCTCTACGGCCTCCGCACCGGAGTTCATCGGAAGCATCTTGTCATACCCGAAATAGTCATGAATGTATTTTTCATAGGGTCCCAGTGCATCGTTGTAAAATGCACGTGAGGTGAGACAGAGTTGACCCGCCTGT
Organism: Porphyromonadaceae bacterium; assembly: GCA_003517675.1. GTDB lineage: Bacteria > Bacteroidota > Bacteroidia > Bacteroidales > Dysgonomonadaceae > Proteiniphilum. The sequence continues at coordinate 5,405 of DPAC01000110.1, forward strand.
TCGATCAGTGCCGCCACAATTTTGGGATGGCAGTGTCCCTGGTTGACAGCGGAGTAAGCGGAGAGGAAATCAAAATACTTTTTTCCATCCACATCCCAGAGGTAGCATCCTTCACCACGCGACAGCACCAGCGGCAGCGGATGGTAGTTGTGTGCTCCATATTTCTCTTCCAGGTCGATAAATTTCTTTGCGTTTGCGGTTACATGCATGACTGTTGTGGTTTTTTATGGTTGTTCACTATCTTTCAAAGGGTGCAACACCAGGTTACGGAACTGGATTGCCTTCCCCTCGCTCTGAAGGCCAATGTGACCCTCCTTCACCTCGCTGGTGGCACTGTTCTGCAACAGGTCATTCACCTGGATGCTGATCGCTCCATCGTTAACTGTGATGCTAACCTTGTTCCAATTGCCTACTGGCTGCTCGCTTGAAGGTCCTTTTTTCGGGATCACCGGGAAGGCGGGTCGTTCCGTTACCCCTTCGGGTAGCGAGTATTCTTTCAGGTCGGCACCATTCAGCAGCACCAGATCGCCTGCCTTGCCTGCCATCAGCTGGCACTC
>DPAC01000125.1:0-5464 GCA_003517675.1 Porphyromonadaceae bacterium
AATGAACTGTTGAATGCCGGTGTGAAAGGAAACAGAGAAGACGATAATCCTCAAAATAAATCCTGGTCTTCCAAAGGCAACCTGGCACACAGTCCCAATTTTACCGGGACTGTGTGGCTCAACATGCTGGGAACTACGGAAAGTGGGTTGCATGCCAGCGTAGGCAATGTCACCTTTGCTCCCGGAGCAAGGACACACTGGCATGCACACCCCGGTGGTCAGATCCTTTTTATCACAAAAGGGGAGGGGGTCTATCAGGTAAAAGGACAACCCGCCCGATTCCTGCAGAAAGGCGATTATGTGGAAATACCTTCGGATGTGATACATTGGCATGGTGCCTCCCCTGATAGTGAGTTTTCCCACATTGCCGTCAGCCTGAATACCGATTTGGGCGGTGCTGTATGGTCAGGTCCCGTTACAGATGATGAATGCGATTGGGATTAATGCCGCAATCACATACACCTTTTACACACACTGCGGGAGATAGAGACTTATAATAGTAGGGTATTGCTTACTAAAGGAATTGTGGTAAAAATATAATCAGAGTTAAGCCCCCACCAATGACCTTCACTCAGAGGAGCCACTTTGGGTGACTGCCTTCACCCATTCGTCATTTTGTTGGCAATAACCACAGAGCGTTTCCTTTCCTTCATCGATATATTGTGTGTAACCACAATTGGTGCAGGCGTAGATGCCACTCAGGGGTACTTGCCTGGTTTTTTTCATCAGGTAATCGGGCCATACCGGCAGGCCCGGTTTTATCTCTCCTTCGGGATAAAGCAGCAGACTGATCTCTCCATTGACTTCCAGCACTCCTTCCTTAACTTGTCCTAATTGATAAATCTGATGGGATCGCAATGCCGAAAAAAACTCATCCATAGCCAGCACTTTGTGGGTAAGGGATTCCCTGGCGGCTTTCCCCTCACGGATAATATAAAAGGGTTTGCCCTCCAGTACAGACTCCATTTTCTCGGAATGTTCCATTGTTTTGGTAAGTATCCAATATAGCAGTAAGATGACGACAAACACCATCAGTGAGTTTACAATGCCCACATCTTTGTAGAACATAGGATCTCCTGCGGCAGATCCGAGGGCGATGATAATTAGCAACTCAAACACAGATAGTTGCTTTACGGTCCTTTTGCTGGTTAGACGCAATCCCGCAAATATAATCAGAAACATGATCAGGGATCGAACGGCAATTTCTGCCAGAAAGGCGTAATTCTCGTTACCAAACAAAATATCGTGCCAGTTCATCTTGTGCTATTTAAAAAAGGTGAATATCCTTTTATAAAACAAACTCAAGGGTTCACGGGTTTTGTGTCAATGTTAAATAAATGTTCTATTACCTTTAAAAATAACAAATCCGACTGAAAGATCAAACAATTATCTTATTTGTAGAGTTTTATTTAAAGAAGATGGTTGAATTTAAATTGTAATAAGATGGCAAAATACTCCAAAAAAGCACAGGAAAAGATTAGTGAGGTGATGAAGGAGTTTAAAGAAGGAGAACTCAGATCATCATCGGGCGATAAGGTAACCGACCGGGATCAGGCAATCGCCATTGGCATCTCGGAAGCAGAGAGGGCTGGTTTAAAAGTGCCAAAGCAGAAGAAACAAACGACGAAATCGACCAAAAAGAAAAAATAGACCCCCACTGTGAGGCCTTTGGCGCCGAAAAGATGAGCCTGTAACAAAATGAGACGCGGGTATCGCGTCTCAGAAAGTATTTCAGGTGAATGATTTAGGCTGCTGCCGCTTCCCGGTATTCAGCAGCACATTTTCTGCATGCCTCGGCACATTCCACTTCCTTATCAATACACTTTGCAATCATGTTCGTGTCTTCTTCTCTGGTGCATGACGAGGCACAGTAGTTACACGTGCTTGCGCAAAGCATGCAAGCCTCAATGCAGGAAGTATAATCTCTATAAAGGGTTGTATTCATTAGGAGAATGGTTTCAGAGTGAGCACCTGCGTAGGGCAACTACTCCCGGGTTTACATTATTATCACGGCCTAGATCTCCTCCAGTTGCCTGTCAAACCAATCCTTGATCTCGTCCCGGGTTTTACCGGTCTTAATCTGAATTCTTCCAAGCAGTTCCTCTTCCTTTCCCTCCTCGTATAGAAGATCATCGTCGGTCAGATCTGCCCACTCCTGCTTTGCACGACCTTTTAACTCATTCCATTTTCCTTTGATTCTTAATTTGTCCATAAGTGATAATTTTTTGAGGAGTCTCTTCGTTGAAACTCCATTTCTAAACAAAGCCATATTTGTAAATGTTTGGTGATCCGGTATTAATATGATTCTTTTTGATTGGTTAACGTTCATTATAAACGTAAAGCGTTGAATTAAAGTGATATTTGCGAACCACAACTGCCAGTACTCTGTTTTAAACAAAGGATGGTTTTTTTTAAATGTGTGTATGAAGTCAATATGGAATGGGGCCATAGGGTTCGGCCTTGTGAATATACCTGTTAAATTATATGCAGCTACCGAAAGCAGTTCACTTGATCTGGACATGGGATGAAGGTACCTATGAACCACTGCACAGACAGGATGGAAAGGAGGATGATGAAATATTGCAGCAGGAACTAGATGAAGGATCACTCAAGATAATACTTCATGGACAGAAACTCAAAGGAGAGTTTGCATTGGTGAAAATGCACACAGCCAAAGAAAAGAATGCCTGGCTGCTCATCAAACACGATGATGCACATGCCGTTCGCAGTGATTACGATGCAGAAGATCATTTACCGATACATCATGGCTTCTCACTCAGGGTGGGAGAAAACGAAGCGTCGTGCTGAGACAGAGCCGGAACCGGAACAATTTTCCACAACAAGGAAAGAACCATAGCAAGCCGAGGAGGTGTATCCGGCAGAACAAAAGAGACTGCCCAACTTTATAAAACCCATGCTGGCAACACCGGGCGGAAAACCATTCGATAATGAGGAGTGGATCTTTGAAATTAAATGGGACGGTTATCGGGCCATAGCCGATCTCAGCGACGGACTGCAATTCTATTCAAGAAACGGATTGTCTTACCTGGGTAAATATTCAATGATAATGATAGAGTCGGGACTCAGGAAACAACCGGAAAAAATGGTTCTGGATGGGGAAATAGTCGCCTATAACCGGCAGGGGATACCCGATTTTCAACTGTTGCAACATTCCGGAGAACAGCCTGCCCCCCCCTTGTTTATCACGTTTTCGATTTGCTTTTTCTGAACGGCCATAGCACAAGGGAACTGTCCCTCGTGCAAAGGAAAGAGTTGCTGAAAGAAGCACTCCTTGAGACCCCCCACGTGAAATATTGCGATCATGTGGAAAAGGAGGGTAGGGATTTTTTTAAAGTCATTCAAAAGGAAAAAATAGAAGGAATCATGGCCAAAAAGAAAACAAGTATCTATAGAGACGGTGACCGGACTTCGGAATGGATCAAGATAAAGGATCACCAAACCGCGGAGGCCATCATTGCAGGATACACCGAGCCGCGCGGATCCCGCAAATATTTCGGTTCACTGATCCTGGCTGTATATGAAAACGGGAAACTACGTTACGCGGGACATGTCGGCACCGGATTCCGAGAAAATACACTCAAGGAAATTCATACGCTATTGCAGCCTCTGGTGACTGGAAAAATGCCCTTCTCTAAAAAGCCTGCTACCAACATGCCGCCTACCTGGGTGAAGCCAGTCACTGTATGTACCGTCAAATACGCAGAGATTACTGATGAAGGGCTGTTCCGTCATCCGGTATTTATCGGATTAAGAGAGGATGTGACGGCAGAAGAACTGCGTAAGTACAGTTCGGGAGCAGCTTCAGGCATTATAGCACCAAATAGGAATGTCCCATCCGAAGAAAAGGGCGTACGGAAAAAACCAGCCAAAAAAATCAACGGTGTCCGTTCGGGACCAAAATTTACCAACACAGACAAGCTATATTGGAAAAAAGAGAAGATTACCAAAGGAGAGTTAATCGACTATTATCTTTCAGTAAGCGATTACCTTTTACCTTATTTGAAGCACAGGGCGCAGTCGTTGCACCGTTTTCCCAACGGTATCGATGAACCGGGATTTTACCACAAAGATGCAGGAGACAACGCCCCCGCATGGGTAGATACCGTCGCCATCTATTCGGAATCTACCGGTAAGGAAGTAGAATATATTGTGTGCAATAACAAGGAAACACTGGCTTATCTGATCAACCTGGGATGTATTGAACTCAATCCCTGGAACAACAGAACAGAAGCTCCCGACAATCCGGATTATCTGATCATCGATTTGGATCCGTCGGAAAAAAATAATTTTAAACAAGTCATAGAGGCTGCAAAAGTGACCAAAGAGGTACTGGATTCTTTAGAGATACCAACTTATTGTAAAACCTCCGGCAGTACCGGCATTCATATTTTCGTGCCCATGGGAGCACAATATACCTATGAACAGGTACGGGATCTGGCACTAATCCTTATGCAACTGGTGCAGAAACTACTTCCCAAAACTACGACACTTGAACGAAGTCTCAAAAAGAGAGGTCCAAAAATCTATCTCGATTACCTGCAGAACAGACAGGGATAGACCGTCGCAAGTGTTTACAGCGTACGCCCTAAACCGGGAGCCCCAGTTTCCATGCCCCTCGCCTGGGAAGAACTGGTCAGCGATCTTTCAATTCACGATTTTACCATTCACAATGCACTTTCCCGGTTACAGGAGCGGGGCGATCTTTTTCTGCCCGTCTTACAGAAAGGAATCAACATGAGGAAAGTCCTCGATAACCTCACCAAAATCCAATAACTACTATTTCCCTTAAATAAATTAAGCAAATGAAAAAGAGGATGATTCGCATATTCACCGTTTTTATGTTCGTTTTATGTATGACAGGAAACCCGAATGCCCAAAATATGACAGGAGATGATGCGTTGAGCCTGAATACCGATTTGGGCGGTGCTGTATGGTCAGGTCCCGTTACAGATGATGAAAAGGGTGTGACCGGTCGACCGGTCACAGTACCCTTAAGGTGAGTCCTCTACCTGTTATGGATGGTTGTTCCCGGCCAGTCGTCCGTACGGAAGGGAGTTGCAGGGAGACCCTCTTCGTTCACCAGGTTGCACCCGGGATTGTCGGCCCAGGCGTAACGTACCGCGATGGGGAAGGGCACCTTAGGTGAGTGCACCACCACCTCATCCCCTTCGATGAGCGCCTCTGCCCAGTGGAAGATTTTATCGGGGCCGGCGATGGAGAACCCTCTCAGTTCCCTACCTTCTTTGATGGCCGGTCGGCTTGGGGAGGGTTTGAAATAGATTCTGATCCTGCCATCCTCAATCCGGTATGAGTCGTATAGAGGCCCCTCCGCCACGATATCCTGCCCGTAGGTGTGGCGCAACGCCTGCAGTGCCAGCCGCTTACCCACATCCTGTTTATTCTTGGGGTGGATATCCTTCGCATCACCAATATCGATGGTGAC
>DPAC01000125.1:5706-6060 GCA_003517675.1 Porphyromonadaceae bacterium
TTCATGTAGTTGGCCAGCTGTACGAAGTAGAAGGGAAACTCGTAGCCCCATTTAGTCCTCCAGTCGCGCATCATCAGCGGGAAGAGGGTGCGGTATTGGTAGGCACGCCCCGCGTTGCTCTCACCCTGGTACCAGATGGCCCCCCTGATCGAGTAAGGCACAAGAGGGGCGATCATGGCGTTGTAGAGCGTAGTGGGGTAGTGGGGACTCTCCATGTCTCGTTGCGGCGGCATGCCCACATCGTTGAGGCTCACCGAGGTTCGGAAGAGCCACTCACCGTTCAGATTCTCCCGCAGCGTCTCTCTTCCGGACGGGGCGATATACATCTCTGACTCCTCGCCCGTGAATCCTCCC
>DPAC01000066.1:0-889 GCA_003517675.1 Porphyromonadaceae bacterium
GCTCCACCTCAAGGTCGGTTGAAGCAGGCCGGTTGAGTAGCTCCCATATCTCTTCAGGGTCGATGAAGGGCTTCATCGGTTCGTCAGCTATGCAGTATGATTCAGGTCTGAAATGCATGTGATTGCCTGTGTTGGTTGGTCAGACAAAGATAATCATTTATTCCTATTTTTTAAGCCGTTCACTGCGATGCTTTTTGAAAATTATGTACCTTTGTACTGAAAAAGCTTTTTATGCAATAAATGACCTCTTCAGGGGTTATTCTGCCGGCAAAAAGAACCATTTCATGACAAAAGTCAATTTCATGGGTTTGGGAGTAGCCCTGATTACTCCTTTTAACGATGACGGATCCGTCGATTGGGGAGCACTCTCCGGAATGATTGAATATCAGGTGTCAAATGGTACCAATTATATCGTGGCGCTGGGCACCACAGCAGAGACACCCACTCTTTCGAAACAGGAGAAAGGAGCGGTGGTGCGTTTTATTGTGGAGAAAGTGAATGGCCGTATTCCCGTTGTGATGGGGATGGGAGGAAATAACACTGCGGAGCTGGTGAAAGAGCTTCAGTCCGCCGATTTCACGGGAATCAGCGCCGTCTTATCTGTCACGCCCTATTATAACAAACCGACCCAGGAGGGACTTTTTCAGCATTATTGTGCACTGTCTCAGGCATCGCCGCTGCCCATCATCCTCTACAATGTGCCGGGACGTACCGGCGTCAACATGACAGCCGAAACAACGCTGCGCATCGCACGCCACTGCAGCAATGTGATCGCCGTGAAGGAGGCATCGGGCAATCTGGATCAGATAAAGGCTATTATCGACGGAGCTCCGGAGGGTTTTCATGTCATATCCGGTGACGATGCATTTACCACCGCCGTGATTGAAAG
>DPAC01000066.1:976-3933 GCA_003517675.1 Porphyromonadaceae bacterium
GCCGTGATTGAAAGGGGAGGGATCGGCGTGATCTCGGTGTTTGGGAATGCTTTCCCCAAAGAGATGTCCCTGCTGGTACACAGTGCCCTCGAAGGAGATGTTGCGAATGCCCGGAATAAAATGGAACAGGATTTCAGCCGGCTTTTTCATTTGATCTTCGTGGAAGGAAATCCGGCAGGAATCAAATGCATCCTTCATCTCAAAGGAATGGTGAAAAACAAACTCCGTCTGCCGCTGGTGCCTGTAAGTGAAAATACACTTCAGGAGATAAAAAAAGAACTTTCCAGATTCTGTTGAGTAATAACTTTTCACGCTTTCGGGGCGCTACGGCATTTTTGTTCTTAATTTTTCAGGGTTTTGCCGACAGTCCCAAATAGTTATAATAACAATTACCTGTTTCTCTTCATCGATACGATAAACAAGTTTGAAAAGTCGTCTTATAACAAGAGATCTGTAGCTTTGCTTGAATTCTTTAGAAGTTATAAATCATCTCTAATGACCTTGTAGCCTCCGATGACCAGATTATTCTCATCTTTTATATTTTTCAAACACTTCTTCCGTCGAAAAGAAAATACCGTTTTGATAGTCTATTTCCGCTTTCTTTACCGAAGCTTTCAATTCTGCTTCTGTCCGCGGAATATTCAAAATGGCATCTGTTTGCTTTAAAGTGCGATAAAATGCTATTTGTTCTTTTATAATATCTTCATCTTTTTCGTTCAGGAATTCTCTTATAAATTCCAGTTTTGCAGTATTTAATTCTGTTGATGTCATAGCTTTTCAATTAAAGTGGTAATTCTCTATAAGTCCCTCTCCTGGATTTCGTTCTGTAATTATTATCAGGATACTGTTTTTACTTTGTAAAGATATTACTTTTTTTGTACTTTTGTATTTACAGACAAAAATATAAAGTCATTAGGGATCTAAGTGAGCAGAATATTCACTCAAAAATTTGCATGACTAAATATTCAAAACGTATGAAACGAATTGTATATCTAATCATAACTGTTATGATCACCACAAGTTGTACAGAAAAAAAGACAGCACAGACGGCAGATCGTCTCGATCTCGCCAATCTCGATACTACCGTTGCTCCCGGTGAAAGTTTCTATCAATATGCCACGGGAGGATGGCAGCAAGCCAATCCCATCCCCGACGAATATGCCCGTTATGGTTCTTTCGACAAGCTGCGCGAAGAGAATCAAAAGCAGATCCAATCACTGATTGAAGCACTCGGTAAAGAGGAACACCCTACGGGGTCGAACGCGCAGAAAGTGGGCGATCTATATCGAATGGCGATCGACAGTGTCCGCCTGAATGAACAGGCAGCCACACCCATCAGGGCACAACTGGAGGCGATTGCGGCCGCAAAAGATAAGCAGGATGTGATCCGCCTCATGGCGCAAATCAGTCGCTATGCCGGTAACCCATTCTTCGGTTTTGCCGTGGGGCCGGACGACAAGAACAGCTCGATGAACATCGTGCATCTCTACCAGTCGGGTATCGGCATGGGCGACCGTGACTACTACCTGCTGGATGATGATCATTCCAGGTCGCTGCGTGAGGCCTATATCCGGCTGATGGAGAAACAGTTCCAAAATGCGGGATACGATAAGCTTCAGGCAGAGCAGGCGGCATTGAACGTGATGCAAATTGAGACAGCACTGGCGGAAGCACACATCACCCGTGAGATGCGTCGCATCCCGGAGCTTAACTACCATAAGATGCGGGTCGTTGAGCTACCCACTGCGGTGGCTCCGTTTGATTGGGAGCTGTACTTCACCGAGGTGGGGGCTCCGGGGCTGGACAGCCTGAATGTGTCGCATCCGGCACCCATAAAAGCCGCCATAGAGGTTATTGAGCGGGAGCCGGTGGAGCGGTTGCAGGATTACCTGAGTTGGAAAGTGATCAATTCGGCGGCGGGGTATCTGAGTGATGCTTTCGTGGAAGCCAACTTTGAGTTTTACGGCAAAGCACTCAGCGGCAGCAAAGAGCTGCAACCACGCTGGCGCAGGGCGATTGATGCGGTTAACGGGGCACTTGGTGAAGCGGTAGGACAGCTCTATGTAGAGCAATACTTCCCACCTCAGGCCAAAGAGCGGATGCTCACCCTGGTAGACAACCTCTCGGTGGCCCTGGGTGAACGGATTGCACAGTTGGAGTGGATGAGCAACGAGACCAAGGCGAAAGCACAGGAGAAGCTGGCCGCTTTCACGGTGAAGATTGGCTACCCCGACAAGTGGAAAGATTACAGCACGCTGGAGATTCGCGATGACAGCTACTGGCAGAACATGGTGCGTGCCTCCGAATTTGAATATGCTGAGATGCTCCGTGAGCTGGGGCAGCCGGTGGATAAGAGCAAGTGGTTCATGCCGCCTCAGACGGTGAATGCCTACTACAACCCCTCCTCCAACGAGATCTGCTTCCCGGCCGGCATCCTGCAGCCTCCCTTCTTTTACATGAATGGCGACGATGCAATCAACTACGGAGGCATCGGCGTGGTGATCGGCCACGAGATGACCCACGGCTTTGACGACCAGGGGCGCAAGTACGACAAGGAGGGCAACCTTAGCGACTGGTGGACAGCCGGTGATGCGGCTCGCTTTGAGGAGCGTACCAGGGTGCTGGTGGATCATTTTAACGGGATCAGGGTCTTGGACACCGTTCGTGCCAACGGTTCCTTTACCCTGGGTGAGAACATCGCAGACCAGGGTGGATTGCAGGTCTCCTACCATGCTTTTATGAAGACCGATCAGGCAAAGGCCGGTGAGCCAATTGATGGATTCACCCCGGCACAACGCTTCTTCCTGAGCTATGCCCTTCTCTGGGCTGGCAATGTGCGGGATGCGGAGATCCTGCGCCTGACCAAGGTGGATCCCCACTCGTTGGGCAGATGGCGCGTCGACGGTGCACTGCCTCACGTGGATGCATGGTATAAAGCGTTTCACATCACCTCATCC
>DPAC01000167.1:0-8022 GCA_003517675.1 Porphyromonadaceae bacterium
TTCAACCCGGAAAGGAACCGGAATGCCATCGATCTCCAGAAAATAATCATCTGTATCCAGTTCCGCATACTCTTCCCTACTGAAGAGCAGCACCAGCTCGCCCCTGATACCATAGGGTTTCTGGATACGGGCTACAGGTAGAAGATTACTTGCGGTGATCATGATCCTATTTTCTACGTTGATACTTGATATTCTTGAACTTGTCGCGGTTGTTACCGTTCATCTTTACCTCCGGAATGATGTAATGGCTGCTGTTCATATCGATCTTGCCATTGGATATTTCTATCAGGTCCTGAAAGATCTTCTCATCATCGACCTCTTTGTTCCACTGGGAATAGGATCGCTTCATCTGGGCAAGAAGCATGCGGATGAGCTGTTCCCGCGGCTCACCCTCCTCCATGTCGGCAGCAATCTTCACCATCCGTTCCAAAATCTTACCGTAATGGCGATAGCGCATGGTGGGACGACTGTAATCGAGATGCCCCGGTGCGGAGTAGAGATCCTCTTTCCTGATCACTTCGTAGGGGTAATCGATGTCGAGCTTGAAATCAGACATGATGGCCAGGTGGTCCCAGAGGATGTGCTTGAAATTGTTCACATCGCGCAGGTGTGGGAACATATTGCCCATGATGTCGATTATGGTATAGGCACACCGTTTCCTCTCTTCAGGATCCTTGATGCTCACGCAGTGATCCACCATGTTCTGGATGTTGCGACCATATTCCGGCAAAATCAGTCTCTTTTTTTGTGTGTTGTATTGCATTGTTTTGTATTTTAGCGATAAGCTTTTAATAATGAAACGTATGAACGTACTTCCCAACGAGGGATCTTGAATCTTGAACCATGAACTTCAAACAGATTAACCTCCTAACGGAGTAACCTATCTCAGTTTGAGGAGATCTCCCTCCTCAGGCACATATTTATAGCTCTTCTTGTTGAGCCGATAGAGGTTCCTCAACCGGATGCCATATTTTTGCGAGATGCTGTACATCGACTCTCCCACCTGAACGGTATGGAACTCATATGGTTTGTCAGCGCGAGCTTTCTTCTTCTGGAAGTAAACGATGTCTCCCTCACTCAACGGAAAATCGGCGGGCACCTCATTGTATTTTAAGAGATCCTCCTCCTTGAAACCAAACTCGCGTGCAATGCCCGCATAGGTGTCACCCCTGACAGCAATCACATAAACGAGCCCATGCGTGATATATGGCTGATGCTTCCAAGTGGCTCTTGAGGCCTCCATACGGCGCTGCTCTTCCCGTTCACGACGGCTCACCCCCTTGCGGTACTTCGGATCATCGTAGCGGTAGAGCTCATAATCCTCAATCAGTTTGATCAGTTTATTGGCATAGGCCCTGTCGGTAGCGTAACCCAACTTTTGCAGCCCCTTTGCCCAACCCTTATAATCGGTTATAGAGAGCTCAAAAAGTGACCGGTAACGCACACCTGCAAGCAGGAACTCAGCGTGATCGCGATAGGAATCCTCAACGCTCTCATAACTGCGGAAGCAGTCGTTGGGGGTATCATCAGCCGCATAGACCGATGGACCGTTCCAATCACGGTGGCACTTGATACCGAAGTGGTTGTTTGAACGACGAGCCAACTCACTCATTCCGGCGCCCGACTCCAGGATGCCCTGTGCAAGGGTGATGGAAGCTGGGATGCGGTAGCGCTCCATGTGTTCCACCGCCAGATCGGCATAACGGTCGATATAGGCTTCGTAGGTGCTCACCCTCTGTTGCCCGACAAGTGTGGCGGGAACAAATAAAAATGAGAGAATGACAAAGAACGGCAAAATTATGCTATATTTGTGATACAATATCTGCATGATCCGATGAAAGAAATCAATTTATCCACAAAGATAGCTGTTTATCCGTTAGAGGAATGCTCCGGCACAGAAAAAAAGTTGATCGAAGCGGCAAAAAATGCAGCACATAGAGCCTATGCCCCCTACTCGGGTTTTTCGGTGGGGGCTGCCCTGCTGCTCGAAAATGGGGAGATTGTAAGCGGCAGCAACCAGGAGAATGCCGCCTACCCCTCCGGTTTATGTGCCGAGCGTACGGCCGTCTTTTATGCCAACTCCGCTTTTCCGGATGAAAAAGTGGTTGCAATCGCTATCGCTGCCCATCACAAGGGAGCCTATACCACCGATGTGATCACCCCCTGTGGTGCCTGCAGGCAGGTATTACTGGAAACAGAAAACCGCTTTCAGTGGCCCATGAAAGTATTGATGTACAGCGAAAAAGGTGTTTACATGGCAAACAGCATCAGAGACCTGTTGCCACTCAGCTTTGGTGATGAGATGTTGAGGTGATGGCATGGTCTTGGGACCATGGGATTGTTGAGCCGGTTTAAAACGATGCTTCGTAGAGTGTCACCAGGTACCACTCATCGTTAATTTTGGAAAAGTAATAGTCGGCATAGATGCCGTTGTTGATGCCACGAATCTCCACCACAGCAGTATCGTCTTTGAAGCGAACCACCTGGTAATACTGATCATATGGACGGGAGAGATAGGTACTGTCGTAGGTGAGGTCGAGCTGTTCCCACTCATATTTTCCGATCGACTCCTCCTTGGGGGCCATCCCCTGGTCGCCGGTGTCGGGCACGATCACACTGATGGGAAACTTGATGCGCTGCAACTGAAAATGCTCATCTTTGCTGAATCGCTCAATGAAACGATTGAACTCCTCTTCCAGTGAGAGCTGACCCGCGGTTGCTGCCACTTCGTTCGTATCGGCCAGCGCCGGAGATGCCTGCGCCTTTTCATCTGCCAAGAGGCTGTGATCGCTTTTACCCTTTCGGGTACAAGCGATGAGGAGGAGAAATACGCAAAGGGCTAAAAGGAAAGAAATTCTACGATTCATTGCAACAAGGATGGAAATAATTACTCTATACAACCTAAATCTTCAACAAAGGTATAAAAAAAGTTGAAAACCAAATAGTAAAGAAACTTTTTTTGCAGAATTCCATTTCAACCCTTTGGTTTGATGCAAAAGAGAAATAATCGTTATCTTTGTTTCACAAAAACGACACTGAATGAACATTCAAAGAGAAATTGAGGATCTGTTTACTGCACAAAGAGAGGAGTGGCCACAACTGAACGATGCGATTGTTCTCCTGGAACAGGTGAGGGAGCGATTGTTCTCCTGGGGTGACGATTTCAAAGTGCGACTTCAGTACAATCCCGCAAGGGTGGTCTCTTCGACCGCAAGCATCGCCAAGGAGATGATCAGCAGACGACCCTGCTTTCTCTGTGAAGCCAACCGTCCCGCTCAACAACGTGGACTACCATTTCTGGGGAAATATGTCATTCTTTGCAATCCCTATCCCATCCTGCGAAACCATCTCACCATACCGCTCCATTCACACGTGCCACAACGCATCGGCAAAAAAACGGGTGAGATGTTGATGCTGGCGGAACAGATGCCCGATTATGTGATCTTCTACAACGGTCCCGCCTGCGGCGCCTCCGCTCCCGACCATTTTCATCTGCAGGCAGGGTTAAAGATGCCGGAGTTGCTGCAGGGCGACAATGAGCTGCGGAGCTGCATGATGTTTGAAAGTGAAAGCAGGCAGGAAGTAGAAGAGCTGTTTGAAGAAGCGGTTCATTACCTGCAACTGCGACAGCCTGGTGCAGAGGAGCCGATGATGAACCTGATCGCTTTCACCAGTGAAAACCGGTACCACCTGCATCTCTTTCCGCGTAAGGCTCATCGTCCACGGCAATACAACGAGACCGGGACAAAACAGCTGCTGATCAGTCCCGGAGCCCTGGATATGGCAGGCTTGTTGATCACCGTGCGGGAAGAGGATTTCAATAAACTGGAACAGCATGACATCGAAGATATCTACGCTCAGGTCTCCATGCCGGTCATATGAACGTTACAAAGTTGGTAGGTTTGGAGGTATATGGATGAAGCTGATTGATGCGGAGATTCCGCAAAGTGGAAATGCTCAAAAAATATGGAAAATTCCGAAATCATACTCCTGAACATCAACGGGGAGGACAAACCGGGGCTGACAGCAGCTCTGACCGAGATTCTGGCAAAACATGGCGCATTCATCCTTGATATAGGGCAGTCTGACATCCACCGCAACCTGTCGCTGGGTATCCTGTTCAAGTCGATGCACCACAACTCGGGTGAGATCATGAAAGACCTGCTCTTCAAAGCCTATGAAATGGATGTCAACATCCGGTTCACTCCCATCTCGGAAGAGCGCTACTCCAACTGGGTGAGCATGCAAGGCAAGAACCGCTATATCATCACCCTGTTGGGCAGGATCCTTACAGCCAAACAGATTGCAGCCGTCTCGCACATCATTGCAGCACAGAACCTCAACATCGATAACATTGTACGGCTCACGGGACGCATCCCGCTCAACGAGGAACAACGCGCGCCCAAATCCTGTGTCGAGCTTTCGGTACGTGGCACCCCGAACGATCGCCAGCAGATGCAACAATCGTTCCTGGAACTGTCGTCCGAGCTCAACTTCGACATCTCTTTCCAAGAAGAGAGCATGTTCCGCCGCATGAGGCGCCTTATCTGCTTCGACATGGACTCCACGCTGGTACAAACCGAGGTCATTGATGAGCTGGCCATAAGGGCAGGTGTGGGTGACCAGGTGAAAGCGATCACCGAGTTGGCCATGCAGGGGGCGATCGACTTTGAGGAGAGCTTCCGACAGCGGGTGAAGCTGCTCAAGGGTCTCGATGTATCGATGATGCGCGAAATCGCTGAGCAGCTACCCATCACCGAAGGGCTTGAGCGACTCATGAGGGTGTTGCAAAAAGTGGGGTTCAAGACAGCCATCCTCTCAGGAGGATTCACCTACTTCGGCAATTACCTGAAAGAGAAGTATGGCTTCGACTACATGTATGCCAACGAGTTGGAGATTGAAAACGGCAAGCTCACCGGCAACTACGTGGGGGATGTGGTTGATGGAAAACGAAAAGCGGAGCTGTTGCGACTGATTGCTCAGGTGGAGAAGATCGACCTGCGCCAGACCGTGGCCGTAGGGGATGGCGCCAACGACCTTCTGATGCTGGGCATCGCCGGGCTGGGCATCGCCTTTCATGCAAAACCCAAGGTGAAACAGAACGCGGAACAATCGCTTTCAACCGTCGGCATCGACGGGATCCTCTATTTCCTGGGGTACAAGGACTCAATGCTTGACAGCAGATTGCTGGACGGTTAACACGCTCATAAAACATTTTGGTATGGAATTTGTTGAAAGATTGTTAAAACGCTTTGACGGCGAATCGGGACTCAGGAAACCAACCAGTGCGCTCGCCTGCTTCTCCTCTCTCAAAACGGGGAAAAAGATGGCACAGCTGATCTTTCAAGTGGCAATGACAAGATCAGAGGGATCATCGATCACCTTGCTCTACTTCATGGACCGGCGAGAGGAGGACCTTTCAGAGGAAGAGGTCACCGTGTTACAAAGCAAGATCAATACAGACTTCATGCCGAAGAGGGAGAAAGAGAAGATCACCCTGCGCACGTTTATAAGGAATGAGGAGGATCATATGGCAGAAATCGAAAAGATGATCAATGAGTTGGGTTGCAACCTACTGGTCAGAGGCATTCGCAACGAGGAGCTAAGCATCCGCCAGGTGGAACATTACAGCCTGCTCAGACGTGACCCCGCCAACTCGCTGCCGGCCATCCTGGCACAGTTTCCCGAGGAAAAAAGCATGATCCTGGAGGAGCTTACAGCAATGATGGATAACAACAGGATTCCTACCGCTCTTTTTGTGGACAACGACATGCAGCAGGCTTCTCGCATCTTCATGCCCCTGCTCTGCCAATCAGATATCCATCTATTCACCTATCTCTACCATCTGGTGCAACAGGAGCATACAGCGATCATGGTGTGGGATGCCATCGGCATCATTAAGACTGAGCCAAAGCTCCAGAAGCTCTACCAGTTCATCGAGAAGAAAAGCGAAGGCAAGCTAGACCTCTGGAACAATGATCGCAAAATTGATGAGGCCTTTATCCGGGAGCAAGACCTGATGATGATGGGTGCAGAGGGATGGAGCAGGCTGACAAACACCCCCCTGCTCTGGAAAGAACAACTGCCTTCGCTGCTGATCATCAAAGATGACAACTTATAAGTGAGATTATGAATCAAACAGACACCGAAAAAAAACTGACGGTTATCCGCACAAAGATATCGAACAGAGAGCTGAAAGAGGCCATCGAAGGCATCCGTGCACTCACTGCTGACTGGGACAACTGGTCTCTTTCACAACAACTCAACGAGTTGGAGAACAACTACCGCTATATGCTCCACTACTTCCTGAAAGGAAACAAGGACCCGGAACAAAAAAACATCTATCGCAAGCTGATCCGCGATCTCTACAGTGTGGCAGATGACACGGCAACTGAGTTGATGCTACGGGAGAGCTCCTCGCTTTTCTACGATAAAATGCGAACGATGCGACTGCATACTCCCCGCAGTCTCGACGAACTGAGGGAGCAGATCGCACGGGAGAATGACACCTACTCATTCATCAGCCTGCTGGAGGAGGGCCCCGAAAAAGAGAGGAGACTGCGTGAAAACAGAACGACCTATGAAAAGATGTTGCAGGAGCTATTCTACCACATCTTCGCCTCTCCCCGCGCCAATGCTGAAATGAGTGCTGAGCTCAATCGCTTCGTAGAGGATGAACGGATGCCCCTACAGGCCAAAGCACTCTTTGTCTCTGCCCTGACCATGAACCTGCTGCAACAGTTCGATGCTGCCAAAGTGGAACTGCTGCTTGATCTCAGCAAAGAGGCTGAACCGCAGGTTGCGACCCGGTCCATTGTTGGCATCATCCCTCTCATCCAGCTCTACAGTGAGCGGTGGCCACTCTACCCGAGCTTGGAGAACCGTTTTCAGCTGCTCGCCGATGACAAGCTCTTCAGCAGGCGTTTCATGACAGCTGTGACCGAATATATTCAGGCCCATGAAACAGAAAAAATCACCCGGCGGCTAACGGAGGAGATTCTGCCGGAGATGATGAAACTGAGCCCCATAATCGGTAAGAAGATCCGTCTCGACGAGTGGATGGGTGAGAGTGGCCTGGATGAGAAGAACCCGGAGTGGCAGAAGCTACTGGATGAGACTGGCCTGAGTGATAAGCTGCAGGAATTCTCCAATTTACAGATGGAGGGTGCCGACGTCTTTCACTCCACCTTCTCCAACCTGAAAAGTTATCCTTTCTTCCAGGAGATGAGCAACTGGTTCCTGCTTTTCGAGCCTCAACACAGCAGCCTCGCGACCCTCTTCAGCGACAAGAGCGAAGGAATGTCGCTCATCGACATCATGACACGCAGCTCAATGATCTGCAGTTCTGATAAATACTCACTCTGTTTCAGCATGATGATGATGCCGGAGCAGTACCGCCGCATGATGATCTCCCAGCTGGGCGCAGAGGGAGAGGAGATGCAGAAGATGCAGGAGGAGGAAGAGATGATGCAACCCCATCGGAAGGAGAAGACCCTGATCAGTCATTACATCCGTGATCTCTATCGCTTCTTCAAACTCTTCCGGCGACACAACGAATTTGTGGATGTCTTCAGCCTGCCGCTCAACTACCATGAGCTGGAGCCGATGGCCCCGGTGGTACGTCAGCCGGCACACCTGGAGAAGATTGCGCTCTATTACTTTGAAAAGAACAATTTCAGGGAAGCACTCGGCGCCTATGGCATGCTGGCTGACGAGGGAGACTGTAAAGGTGAGGTATGGCAGAAGATTGGTTATTGCCGGCAGATGCTGACCGACATCAGGGGGGCAGTGGATGCCTATCTCCATGCAGAGCTACTCGATGATCAAAACAGCTGGGTGCTGCGTCGCATCGCCAGCTGCTACAGGTTATTGAAAGAACCGGAATCGGCCCTGACCTACTACCGCCGTCTGGAGCAACTCCATCCCGACGACCTCAACATTCAGCTACAGATCGGTCACTGTCACCTGGAGCTGAAACAGTATGAAAAGGCACTCAACTGCTACTTCAAGGTTGAGCTGTTG
>DPAC01000167.1:8358-10136 GCA_003517675.1 Porphyromonadaceae bacterium
GATGTGGAGGAGCTGCAAGAGGCAGGTGTGGAGACCGGTATCCTGCCAATCATCCTCGACGGGATGCGTTACGGCAGTGATCTGTGACCTTTCGTCCGTTAACAGTTAACTCAACGGTACCAGCCGTTCTGCATGATCAGCTCGTAGGCCCTATCCGGCACGAAAGCACGCATATCTCTCCCCTCACGGATGCTTTTACGAATGAAGGTGGATGAGATCTCCAGCAGAGGGGCATCGACCAAGCGCACCGTTTCCTGCAGCGCTTCCGGGATCTCCACCACCTCACCCTGGCGGGGGTAGATCAACAGCGGGTAACTCTGCAGTAGCCGGCCATACTCTTTCCATTGTGGGAGCTGGTTCCAGTTGTCTGCACCAATGATCAGTGTGAACTGCTTTCCGGGATGAAGAGCCGAGAGGTGATCGAGGGTATCAATCGTATAGGAGGGACGTGGCAAGTAAAACTCCACATCCGAGGCTTTCAGCTTGCGGTATGGTTCGAGGGCACTGGTCACCATCGCCAGCCGTTGCTGGTCACCCAGAAGTTCATCCACCTCTTTCAGCGGGTTGCGAGGTGATACCAGCAACCATACCTCATCGAGATGGGTGAACTCACAGATGTAAGAGGCCAGCATCAGATGACCTGCATGGATCGGGTTGAATGAACCGGAGAAGATGGCGATCTCCTTTGCACGTTCACCCATCTTTTCATTCTTTTTGTTGAGGGAAAGCACTAACCCTTTTTACTGAACAAAGAGATGATCCACAGCAACAGCACAGCGCCTATCAAGGCGGTTATAAAACTGGGGATCACGCCACTGCCGGCGCTGATGCCAAGAAGGCCGAACACCCATCCTCCGATGACCGATCCGACGATACCCACCAGTATGTTCACCAATAGTCCGAATCCACCACCTCTCATCAGTTTACCTGCAAGCCATCCGGCAATTGCTCCAATAATAATCCATCCCAACCAACTCATAAGCATTTGTTTTTAAAATGTGAATAATAGTGCTGACCAATCAGCAGACTGTATCCTACAGTAAACATCAAGATTGGATAAATTGTTTAAAATTAATGATAAAACTGCCTCAACTCATCCGGCTCTTGTAATCCTCATAGCCGAAACGGCGGTAGAGCTCGAAACGTCCGTCCAGTGTCCAGAGTCCGATGGAGGGGTGCGTGACGCCGTTGAAGAGGGTGCTTTTCACAAGGGTGTAGTGGATCATATCTTCAAAGATGATGCGGTCGCCCACCTGCAGGGGTTTGTTGAACGACCAGTCGCCCATGAAGTCACCGCTCAGGCAACTGTTGCCTCCCATGCGGTAGGTGGGCTTACCGGCCACCGGCTCCTGATAAGCGCCTCTGATGCGAGGCTTGTAGGGCATCTCCAGACAGTCGGGCATGTGACAGGCGAAAGAGACATTGAGCATGGCCGTCTTCACACCATGATTCTCCACAATATCGGCTACGGTAGATACGAGCACGCCGGTCTCCCAGGCAAAAGCGCTTCCCGGCTCCAGGATGATCTCCAGATGCGGGTAGCGTGCTTTGAGCGCTTTGAGCAGGCTGACCAGGTGATCGGTATCGTAATCCTTGTGGGTCATCAGGTGTCCCCCACCCAGGTTGAGCCATTGGATCTGACCGAAGAGGTGACCAAACTTCTGCTCCACCACCTCCAGTGTCCGTTCCAGGTCGTAGGAGTTATTTTCACAGAGGTTGTGCAGATGCAGTCCGGTAATACCTTCGGGTAGGTTCTCCCCTATCTTGTCGGAGGTGAT
>DPAC01000167.1:10439-10890 GCA_003517675.1 Porphyromonadaceae bacterium
CTGCTGTACTTCAGGAAGAGCGGAAATTCTTCCTCGGTGTAAGCGGGTGCATAGGTATGTGCCGGGCTTCCCATCTCCTCAAAGGCCAGTTGCGCCTCAGCCACAGAGCTGGCAGTAGAGTAGCCGATGTACTCCCGGATGATGGGGAATGACTTCCAGAGGGCAAACGCTTTGAATGCAAGGATGATATTCACCCCGGCGCGATCCTGTACCGAGCGTATCAACTCCAGGTTGCGGCGCAACAGCCGCTCTTCCATCACATAACAGGGAGAGGGTATCTTTGTAAAATCGATCATGTTGTCTCTTGTTCTTCTTCGGTCCGGTAGGTTCCAATGTGCACTTTCTCCCAGGGCAACAAAGCCAGGTCGGCTGCCGGACGTTCTTTCGCCTTTACGCCGAAAGCAACCACGCAGAGTACCTCCAACGGCATGGGGACACCCAGCAGATCGTT
>DPAC01000173.1:0-5730 GCA_003517675.1 Porphyromonadaceae bacterium
ACGCATTTTTTTCAAAAGTTTCACTATTTTTGTTCAACTTCAAGGGAGATCCCTCTCAGCTGGGAGATCCCCTCAACTGAAAAATAAATATGATACATCGATCTTTACTGCCAATCGCCGCCGGCTTACTGCTGGCCAATGCCCTCTACTCCCAGAAAAAAACGCTCGACCACTCGGTATATGACAGCTGGAACAGCCTCTCCAAAACGACCGTGAGTGATGACGGGAGGATCATGGCGACACTGATTGCGCCCCAGGAGGGTGATACCGCTCTCACTCTGCACGACCTCAACGGCAAACGATCCCTTATGCAGGAGCGGGTGACCCAATTCAGGCTCTCCTCTGATGGGGAGTGGACCGTGGGGGTGATCAAAGCGCCATTCGCCGAGCGACGGCAGGCACGGATCGACAAAAAGAAAGAGGATGAACAGCCAAAAGATACACTGCTGATCATCCATAACCCCACTTTTGCGGTAGAAAAGATCGCTGGTGCGAAGTCGTTCAAAACCGCAGAGAAGTCGTTCACCCACCTGGCCTACAGCATCTCCCTACCGGGGGACACTGTCCACAAAAAGGAAAAAGAAAAGGAGGCTTTGATCCTGCGAAACCTGGCAACACGTAAGGAGGACACCCTGCGACAAGCAAAAGAACATCTGTTCAGCAAAGAGGGAAAAAGCTTTGCAGTGGTGATCGAACCTGAGAAGAATGACAGCACAAGTGAGCAGGGAGTACTGCTCTTTGATCTGAAGAGGCCCACAAAACAATGGATCTCCTCCGACAAGAGAAGCTACAAATCACTTGCTTTTGATGAAGAAGGCGCACAGCTGCTCTATCTCTCCACCGCCGACACCTCCAAGGTTGAACAGAAACAGTATGATCTCCGGTACTATGCAGCCGGAGCCGACACAGCCCGCCTGATTGCCGACAGCGGAACCGTGGGACTGCCGGAGGGATGGATCTTCAGTGAGCATGCATCTCCCTCATTCAGCAGGGATGGGAACAGAATCCTGATCGGAGCAGCACCCCGTCAGGAACCGAAAGATAGTACCCTGGTCGACTTCGAGATGGCGAGCCTCGACATCTGGCACTGGCAAGAGCCTCTCATCCAGCCGCAGCAACTGGCGCAACTCAATCGTGAAAAAAGTCGCACCTATGCCGGCATCATTGACCCCAACCTCCCCGGCCACTTCCTGCCGGTAGCCACGGAAGAGATGCCCTACGCCTCCATCGCCGACGAGGGCAACGGACGCTACGCGCTGCTCTGGTCCGACCTGCCCTATCAGCTGGAGAGCCAGTGGGATGTCTCTCCTCGTTACGACGTCTGGGTGATGGATCTGCAGGAGCATCGCCTGCAACATGTTGGCGCCCCGGTAGCGGGACGGCCGATGCTCTCGCCTGCCGGCAACTACACGCTCTGGTGGGACGCCATGCAACAACACTGGTTTCTATACGATAACCGGGAAGAGAGCACTCGCAACCTCACCCGTGAGATCCCGGTCAACTTCTGGAACGAGAAGAACGATGTGCCGGCAGCACCGGGCCCCTATGGCCTGGCAGCATGGGGTGCAGAGGATGAGTTCCTGCTGCTTTATGACGCCTTTGATATCTGGACGATCGATCCAAAAGGTAAGGCCAATCCGGTGAACATCACAAGTGGAAAGGGTCGCAGCGATTCCCTCACTTTCCGCTACGTGAACACCGACCGGGAAAAACGATTCATCGAAAAAGAAGAACAACTGCTGCTCTCAGCCTTCGACAACAAGAGCAAAAAGAATGGATGGTATACCCTTGCTCAAAAGGGAAGAAACCCGCTGAAGAAAAGGGTGATGGAGCGGTTCACCTATAGTTCGCTGATCAGAGCGAAAGAAAAGGATCTCTACCTTTTTGAGAAAAGCAACTTCCATACTGTCCCCGACCTATATGTGACCACAGACTTTTGGAAATCAGCGGAAAGGCTGACCACTATCAACCCACAGATGAAAGAGTACAACTGGGGAACGGCGGAGCTTATCTCCTGGACCTCCTATACCGGAGAACCTCTGCAGGGCATTCTCTACAAGCCGGAGGATTTCAACCCAGCGCAATGCTACCCGATGATGATCTACTTCTACGAGAAGCACTCCGATGATCTCTACCGCTGGTTCACACCGGCTCCCAGTCGCTCTGTGATCAACATCCCTTTCTTCGTGAGCCGCGGCTATCTGGTCTTCACCCCCGATATCCACTACAGCGTGGGACAGCCGGGCATGGATGCCTACAACGCCGTGGTGTCGGGCGCGGAAGCACTGGTTAAAAACAACTGGGTGGATGCCGCCAATATGGCCATTCAGGGTCAGAGCTGGGGCGGTTACCAGGTGGCCTACCTGGTGACCAAAACCAATCTGTTCCGGGCTGCTGGCGCCGGAGCGCCGGTGTCGAACATGACCAGCGCCTACGGGGGCATTCGCTGGGAGTCGGGACGCAGCCGTCAGTTCCAGTATGAGCAGACGCAGTCACGTATCGGCGTGCCAATGAGCGATTCACTCCAACTCTATATCGACAACTCTCCCGTTTTCTTTGCCGATAAAGTGGAGACACCCCTGCTGATCATGCACAACGACAAGGATGGAGCGGTTCCCTGGTACCAGGGCATCGAGTACTTCATGATGCTGCGCCGCCTGGGCAAACCGGTATGGATGCTGCAATACAACGAGGAAGAGCACAACCTGAGACAGCGCCGCAACAGCAAAGACCTCTCCATCCGCCTGCAGCAGTTCTTCGACCATTACCTCAAAGGCGATCCCGCCCCGGTATGGATGACCAAAGGGGTACCGGCCCTTGAAAAGGGCAAAACATGGGGGTATGAAACAGACAGGTGACACAACATGTGCTCGGAGATGACTGACGAGGAAAAAGAAAAGAAATAACAAGATGATTATGCAAAAACAACTGACAACATTTGCCATATTACTGGCAGCTATTTCCCTGTTCAGCTGTACCAACGGCACGCAGGGAACGAAAGAACAAGATGAGAAGTGCCAACCCATTCGTACAGAAGTGCCCGAACGGCCCGCCGGACAAAAGGATGTGCTTGGTTTAGCAGCCCCAAAGCTTGATGCGGTGCGTGTCGGCTTTATCGGGCTGGGTATGCGCGGCCCGGGTGCCGTAGAACGTTTCACCTACATTCCCGGCACGAAGATCGTAGCCCTGTGTGATCTGCATGCCGACAGGGTGGAGCGTGCACAAGCCATTCTCGACAAAGCCGGACTGCCCCGCGCAGCAGCATACAGCGGCAGCGAGGAGGCCTGGAAAGAGCTGGTTGAACGCGACGACTTGGACCTGGTCTACATTGCAACCGATTGGAAGCATCACGCAGAAATGATGGTCTATGCCATGGAGCAGGGCAAGCATGTAGCGTGCGAGGTGCCCGCAGCCATGACGCTCGATGAGATATGGTCGGTCGTCAACACCGCCGAGAAAACGCAGAAACATGCCATGCAGCTGGAGAACTGTGTCTATGACTTCTTTGAACTCACCACCCTGAACATGGCACAACAGGGCCTCTTCGGTGAAGTGCTGCATGCAGAAGGTGCCTATATCCATAATCTGAGAGATTTCTGGGATTCTTATGAGGGAGACTGGCGCATGCAGTACAACAAGGAGTTTCGTGGTGACGTCTATGCCACTCACGGTATGGGGCCTGCTGCCCAGGTGCTGGACATCCACCGGGGCGACAAGATGAACGTGTTGGTGTCAATGGATACCAGGCCGGTCAACATTCCCGAGTACCTGATCGAAGAACGGGGTATGGATCGCGACAGCGCCTACAATTTCGCGAACGGCCAACACACCATGACCATGATCCGCACCGAGAAAGGAAAAACCATCCACATTCAGCACGATGTGTCTTCTCCGCGACCCTACACCCGCATGTATCAGGTGAGCGGCACAAAAGGGTTCGCCAACAAATATCCCAACCAGGGTTATGCACTGGAGGGGGAGATGCTCGATGAGAGTGTTACACCCGATCATGAAAACCTGAACGCACACGCCTATGTCTCCGATGAGGTGAGAGATGCCCTGATGACAAAATACAAACACCGCATTCACCAGGAGCTGGAAGAGAAAGCCAAAGAGGTAGGTGGTCACGGTGGCATGGATTTTATCATGGACTACCGTCTGGTCTATTGCCTGCGTAACGGCTTGCCGCTCGATATGGACGTGTATGACCTGGCAGAGTGGTGTTCACTGGCCGAACTGAGCCGTATCTCCATCGAGCACAACAGCGCTCCGGTGGAGGTGCCCGACTTTACCCGCGGCAACTGGGATAGGATACAAGGATTCGAGCACGCGTTCGCAGATTAGAACCCGCGCTGACGCATCGCCTCGAAGGTGAGGATGGCGGTGGAGACCGAGACATTCAGCGAATCAATTTTACCGCGCATGGGAATCTTGATTCGCTGTGTGGCATTCTCCAGCCAGAAACGGGTCAGGCCGTCCGCTTCCGTGCCCATCACAATGGCAGAGGGCTTCCGGAAATCGATGTTTTGATAGCATTCGGTCGCCTGTAACTCCGCGGCATAGATATGGATCTGATGCTGTTGCAGCCAGGTCAGTGCTTCTTCGGAGGTGCAGACAGCCGTCTGCACGGTAAAGAGGCCACCCACACCGGAGCGGATCACGTTGGGATTGTAGAGGTCGGTCTGCGGATCGCAGATGATCACGGCATCCACCGCTGCGGCATCAGCCGTGCGGAGCACCGCCCCCAGGTTGCCCGGCTTCTCCACAGATTCGAGCAGTATGATAAACGGATTATCGGAAAGATGTATATCGGACAACCTGTGCAATTTTGGCCGGGCGAGCGCCACAATACCTTCGGAGTTTTCCCGGTAGGCAATCTTACCAAACACCGCGGGGGAGATATCAAACACAATCTTTGCAGGCAACAGATCCAGCAATCCGGGATACTTACTGTGGGCAAACATCTCGCGACAAAGGTAGACCGTTTCCACCTTGTAATCGCTCTGCAGTGCCAGCGACAGTTCACGCGCTCCCTCCAGCACGAAAAGTTGCTGTTCCTTCCTTTCATTGCTTTTCGAAAGCCTGACGATATTCTTTACAGCCGGATTTTGGAGACTTGTAATCATCTCGGTTGTTTCTGTGTATGCGTTTAGGGTATTTTTTACAAACTGGATTTATGAATATCTTGCTGAAAAAACAGGCTGTACAGTTTTTAGAATACCCAACCCTTACGCCTGTTTAGAGGTTTGTCCGATTATCTTTTTTCAGCAGAAAGGTATCGATCGCCTCCTTGAACGATTTCCTGGGCAGGGCACCCATCGCAACCTGCGGTTGCTCGTTCATGGGGATAAAAAGGAACATCGGAATGCTTTGCACACCAAACATTCTTGCCAGCTCAGGCTCTTTGTCCACATCGATCTTATACACATAGATCTCTTCTCCGTATTCTGCTGCCAGATCTGCCAGGATGGGTGAGGTGATCCTGCAGGGGCCGCACCAGGTGGCGTAGAAATCGACGATAGCCGGTCTGTCACCTTTATATTGCCACTCCTGGGGGGTCTCCTCGTAGTTGAACACTTTTTCCAGGAAGGAAGCCTTGGTCAGTTCTATCGGTTTGACAGTTTTTTTATCCTGCGGTTCGGCAGCAGATGCGGTACATACAATCAGCAGTACCGCAAGGATGGTCGTTAATTTCTTCATGATCAAATAGTCGTTTTCGTTGTGATTTTT
>DPAC01000173.1:5998-7565 GCA_003517675.1 Porphyromonadaceae bacterium
GCTAGAAAATGGGCCGGTCCTTGTAGGCAACCACATGCTTGTTGGGGACACCGAATTCCCGGGCAGAGACCTTTTCAACAGCTACCTTCCATATCTTCACGTTCCTGACAGAAGGAGCCGAATAAGTGAACTCCCTGCCGGAATATTGCCGCATGATGAGTTGCAGCGCTTTTACCTTCTCATCGAAATCTTCCTCGAAGGAGACCTTACCGTGGCAAATCACACTGTCGGCCCGCATACGGTAACTGCAGGCCACCTCTTCGTTCTGCCACACCAGTTTGGGATCGGTACAGAAGGTGATACACACGTTGGGATTTTTCTCAAGGATGGAGATGGAATGGCCTTCCTGTGCCGAATGCAGATAAATGACGTCATCCTCATACCCGAAGTTCATCGGCAACACATAGGGTATCCCGTCTTCATCAGCCATCCCCACGTAACACAACGGACAGGATCGAATCAATCCCTCCACACGTTCCTGTTCCTCCACCGAATAAGTTTTCATCCCATTTATTTTATTCCTACAATTCTTTCTCCGAGGTAGATGGGCCGTCAACAGTGAGCACTCCCGTCTCATCGATCTTCAGCTCATCGATAAACACCACCCGTTCGTCACCGGTCTTTGCGGTGCGTCCGTGATAGACAGTGTACATTTTCTCCCCCTCTTTGGGCCGTAGTACCATATTATGCCCTGTGCCGGTCACCTCGCCGCCGGCAGAGGTGTTCTTCTCCAGCACCGGATTGTTGGGTGCCTTGGTGAAAGGCCCCAGCGGATGATCGGAGGTGGCATAACCCACGGCGTAGTTCTGACCGCCGAAATAATTGGCAGAATACATCATATAAATCTTATCACCGTGTTCGAATGCAAAAGAACCTTCGGTCCAGCGGCGGTTCACCTCACCGCTGGTGACGGAGCGGCTCTCCCACTCTGTCTGCGGATCACTCATCCCGGAGGGGGGTTGCAGCAGGAGGACCGGCTCACCGATGACGGTGGTGAAATCGTTTGCAATCTCCACACCATAGACCCAGCTCTCTTCAATCTCATCGAACAGCTTCTGTGCCCTCGCCCAGTCAGCCACTTCACTCTCCACAGGGTTCTTGTAACAGCAGCGGGAGTAGTAGAGATAGGTTTTACCGTCGTGACGCAGGATATTGGCATCGATAATGGGATAACCCGGGTCGAACAACGGCTTGTCGGACACTTCCAGAAAGGGGCCCGTCGGTTGATCGGCTACGGCGACACCAATCCGGAAGTTCTCCAGCTCATCGGTGGGATTCACCTTCCAGTCAGCGCTGAAGAACAGGTAATATTTACCGTCTATCTCGTACACTTCCGGTGCCCAGTAGTTTTTCAGGGTCCATGACTGCGGGTTGTCCCCGGAATAAACCTGCCCCTCGTACTGCCAGTCGGCCAGGTTATCGGAGCTGTAGGCCCCGAATCCTTTCTCCACACCGCCCGTGCCATACATGTAATATTTGCCGTCGGAGGCGGAGAGCACGAACGGATCGCCCAAAGCTACCGGCAACGGATTGGTGTAAGTAACCGGCTCACGGGAAGATCGTGGTG
>DPAC01000045.1:0-3023 GCA_003517675.1 Porphyromonadaceae bacterium
TGCAGGTTGCGATAGATAAAGTCGGCCCTGTAGGTGTTGTTCGCCACAATGCCCCCCACGTGCGCCGCCGCCAGGAACACATATTCCGGCTGCTCCTCCGCGAAGAAACGCGCCACGGCAACGCCATCCATCAGATCCAGCTCCTTGTGTGTGCGGCTTATTAAATGCGTATAACCCTTTTGAATCAGGTTATTCCAAATTGCCGATCCCACCAGACCCCCGTGACCGGCCACGTAAATTTTCGAGCTTTTCTCCATTGAGTGTATTACATTTTTGCAACCTTCCGCATATCATGCTGCACCATGCGTTTCACCAGTTCAGGGAACGGTGTCCGGGTAGGGTTCCATCCCAGCAGGGTCCGTGCTTTTGTGGGGTCGCCCAGCAGCTGTTCCACCTCGGCAGGACGGAAATACTTCGGATCCACCTCCACCAGCACCTTTCCGGTTGCTGCATCGATTCCCTTCTCGTTCACCCCTTCCCCTTCCCAGCGCAGGTTGATGCCCGCCTCTGCGAAGGCCAGCGTACAAAACTCCCGCACAGAATGCATCTCACCCGTGGCGATCACAAAATCCTCCGGTACCGGGTGCTGCAGCATCAGCCACATGCATTCCACATAGTCGGGAGCATAGCCCCAGTCACGTTTCGCATCCAGGTTCCCCAGGTAAAGCTTGTCCTGCATCCCTTGGGCAATCCGCGCTGCGGCAATGGTGATCTTGCGGGTGACGAACGTCTCGCCCCGTCGTTCGCTCTCGTGGTTAAAGAGGATCCCGTTCACGGCAAACATGCCGTACGACTCGCGGTAGTTCTTCGTGATCCAGAAGCCGTAGAGCTTCGCCACGCCGTAGGGGCTGCGCGGGTAGAAAGGGGTAGTCTCCTTTTGCGGCATCTCCTGCACCAGACCGAACAGCTCCGAGGTCGATGCCTGGTAAATACGTGTTTGCTTCTCCAAACCCAGTATCCGCACCGCCTCCAGCAGTCGCAGGGTTCCCACAGCATCCGTTTCGGCTGTGTACTCCGGCACGTCGAAGCTCACCTTCACGTGGCTCTGTGCCGCCAGGTTATAGATCTCATCCGGCTGAATGGTTTGGATGACCCGTATCAGCGAGCTGGAATCCGTCATATCTGCGTAGTGCAGGTTAATCAGCCGCTTTTGGTGCATATCGCGCACCCACTCATCCAGGTAGAGATGTTCAATGCGCCCGGTGTTAAAAGAACTGGAGCGGCGCATCAGTCCGTGCACTTCATATCCTTTTTCCAACAGAAACTCTGCCAGATAGGATCCGTCCTGGCCGGTGATTCCGGTGATCAATGCTTTTTTATTCATGTTCACGTTTTGTTAGGCGCGTCTCACCCGACAACAACATTCCCGGGTTAATCTTCATCACAACGGGAACCTGCGGATCACTGTCCACCTGCAGGATGCTTTTTGCGAACCGTTTAGCTGTTTCTGTTTTGCCGCACGCTTTCGGCCCTTTTATCAGCACCCCCCCCCGAAGCATTCAGTTTTTGCCTGATTTCTGCTTCTATGATTCTTGGATCATAACGCATGAACTCTTCTTTTACAGACAAAAATACAAAAACCAATCTACTTTACAATTTGATATCATTTTATTTTACAGATTACCATACTCTCGCTTTACAAATTACTAAAGAGCTTACCGCTTATCGAAGTGAAATATCGAGCGTTCCCCTAGGTATATCAAAATGCCGCATCCTTCGGTTAATACCCCGATTTCCCTTCCGCAATGCCAAAGCCCGGAGAAAAAGAAAACTGTTCAGAGTAAGGCGATTCCCTGTGTATTAAAAGCCGAAATTATAGCCAATGCTGATGCCCGGCGTAAAAAAGTTCTTCTTCAGCATCGCACTGTTTTCCCCGCCGAAACCCATATCGCAATAGACGGAGAAGTCGAAATTCCGGTAAGCATAACCGGCCAGCGGTGCAAATGCGAATCCCGTATATCCACTCGCCCCGAACACAGCGCCTATACGCGGCTCCACAAAGAACCCGTCTGAAATACCCTGTCCCGTGACGCGATACCCAGCCAGCGCCATGAGGTAATTAAACGCATCATCTTTGTCATTCATGATGCTGGTGATGAGCTTGCCTTCCCCGTAAGGATTATTGAAAGCTTTTGCCCCCAGGGATATGTAATTCCCGGGGTTCTTTGCAATGAAAACATCCTGTGTGAGCCAGCTCAGCGTTCCACCCAAACCGAACTTTTTGTCGCGTTCAGAATTCGCCACGGTGCCCGCATCACCGGAAATGTGGATATAATTGTTTTTTTGTGCCTGCATGGTGCACAATGTGGCCATAAAGAACAGAAGGATAAAAATGGATCGTTTCATTGTTTGATTATTTTAAGAATTACCGGCAAATATAGGCAGTTATTTTATTGAGTCAAAAAAAAAAATCGCGGGGTTATGCCTGTTTTTTTGCCGAAAACACTGCACTTTAATTTACCGAAACGACTGCATTCTTGGTTTGACCCTTAGCACTACCCCAATGCAACATCTAAAAGCATCATAACTGCAAAACCAAGCATTGCTCCGATTGTAGAAAAATCAGTCTCGTCTCCGGTTTGTGATTCAGGGATCAACTCCTCAACAACGACAAAAATCATTGCTCCTGCGGCAAATGAAAGTGCGTAGGGCAATAATGGCGTAATTGTCCATACCAGATAAGCACCTGTCACCCCTGCGATTGGTTCTACAATACCGGATAGTTGACCATAATTAAAAGCTCTTAATCTGGACATACCCTCCCTGCGAAGTGGAATTGAAACAGCTGCTCCTTCGGGGAAATTCTGTAATCCAATTCCAAGTGCAAGCACGATTGCGCCAGCAAGTATCCCGGTATCGGGATTATTGGCCAATGCGCCAAAAGCAACCCCGACAGCCAAGCCTTCCGGAATATTGTGCAGGGTGATTGCGAGCACGAGCAAAATACTTCTCTGCCAGGAAGTTTTAATTCCTTCAGCGTTATCTATGGATAATCCCATGTGCAGGTGAGGTAAAATTTTATC
>DPAC01000045.1:3253-3408 GCA_003517675.1 Porphyromonadaceae bacterium
GACATTTCAATTGCCGGCTGCAACAAAGACCAGAAACTTGCAGCAATCATCACTCCTGCTGCAAATCCCAACATTGAATTGAGGATTTTTTGGTTGATTGATTTAAAAAAGAATACCGTTGAAGATCCCAATGCTGTTAAAAACCAAGTAAAAAT
>DPAC01000045.1:3689-27433 GCA_003517675.1 Porphyromonadaceae bacterium
ACCCCTTGGAAAACCAGGTTTAACAGGTATGTTTTAACTGACATTCCGGCGGTTATTGACCCCTCTCTATTGGTCGGATACAACAGAGCCAAATGCGTGAAGCCTTTTAATGTGAAGTGCTTTACAAATCGCAATCAATTCATTCTTTTGTTTTTCTAATAATTGTTGCATCTCATTTTTCTTTCAAAGATAGATAATTTTCGAATTGTTGCCATTTTTTCGTTAAAGCTTGCCTGTAACTCTGTTATCTGTCAGACAAAGTTATTCAATAGATTGATATTTCCTGTATTATGGGTAGCTTTTTTAAACCCGTCGAATTCGACGGGTTTAAAGTTGAATCCACTCCGAAAAGTCGGGCGGATAATTTAGTTGATAATTTTGTTTTACTACATTCGTTATAACAGGTAAATTTTTATAAATCTTTATATAATCAACGCGTTAAAATTAAAGAATATAAAAAATCACACTGTAATTTATCCCGGTGTGAAATTGCACCCTGCTTATTCGAAAAAAAGAGACATTCACAGAATGCCTCCCTTTGTTCTTTTTTTGAGATTGGGTGTTACCGTTGTTTCGTTGTGTTGGTCATGTGAAACAGGAGGGTGCCTCCCTCCATGATCTGATCGTAGGTGATGAACTTCTGGTCGTAAGGTTGTCCGTTCCACTCAATTTTATCGACATACATATTCTCTTTGGAGAGGTTGAGCGCTTCCATGGTAAATGTCTTCCCGTCGCCCAGCTGCAGGGTGACCTTCGGCAGCTGCGGTGCGCCGAAGACCAGCTCGCCGCTGACCGGGTTGACCGGGTAGAAGCCCATGGCGGAGAACAGGTACCATGCGGACATCTGCCCGCAGTCGTCGTTGCCGATCAGGCCGTCGGGCTTGTTCTGGTAGAAGTCGGTGGTGATCTGACGCACCAGCCGCTGCGTCTCTTCGGGACGGTCGAGCCAGTTGTAGAGGTAGGCCACGTGGTGGCTCGGTTCGTTGCCGTGGGCGTACTGGCCGATCAGGCCGGTCACATCGGATAGATTACCGGTAGATTCCTGCGTGGTGTTAAAGAGATAGTCCAGTACCTCACCTGTTTTATCTTTGCCGCCCATCAGCTCAATCAGTCCGGGGATATCCTGCATCACGTGCCAGGTGTACTGGAGGGCGTTGCCTTCGGTGTAGTGCCCGCCGATGCTGGAGTCGGCATGCGCCAGCTCGTAGGGGTCGAAAGGAGAGAGCCATTTGCCGTTGGCATCTTTGGGGCGCATGCTGTTGGTCTCCTTGTCGAACAGGTTTTTGTAGTACCCGGCACGTTTCATAAAAAATGCGTAATCTTCCTCTTTGCCCAGTTTTTGTGCCATCAGAGCGGCGCAGTAGTCGTCAAAGCTGCATTCCAGCGTGCGGGAGACAGACTCAGTCCTGACCAGGTCGTAGGGGTAGTAACCGTACTTGTCGTACAGATCCCAGTTTGTCTTGTGATGGGTGCTCTCGGTAAGTGACTTTTTAATCTCACCGTACACCTTCTCTGCATCGAAGCCGGTGAACCCTTTGAGGTAGGCGTCGACGATCATCGGGATGGAGTGGTTGCCGATCATGGTGAAGGTCTCTTTGCCCATCAACGCCCAGATGGGAAGGTGTCCCTGCTGACTGCTGTAGTCGGTCATCGCGTTCACCAGGTCGGAGACGATCTCAGGGCTGAGGATGGTATACATGGGGAAGGCGGCGCGGAAGGTGTCCCACTGCGAGAGGGTGGAGTAGTAGGTGCCGGTGGGTGACTGGGTGACCCCGTTCGGGCCCACGTAGCGGCCGTCCACATCCGCGATGTTGTTGGGCTGGATGTAGAGGTGGTAGAGCGATGTGTAGAAGCTGGTCTTCTCATCATCCGTCCCCTCCACCTGCACGCGGGAGAGGTAACGGTTCCACTCATCCTTCGCCTGTTGATGTACCTCGTCGAAATCCCATCCGCTCACCTCGGCAGCCAGGTTAACTTTGGCCCCTTCGACGCCGGTGGTGGACATGGCGATCTTCATGTTGAGGGTGGTGTCGTCGCCCATATCGAACGAGAGGATGTATCGCGGCGCCTTCTCGCGAGGGTCCTGCGGGTCGAGCTTTTCGGAGGAGAGGATCGGCTTGTCGAACTCGATGATGAAGTAGTAGGTACGCTCCACCCATTCGGTGCGGCGGGTGTGTCCTGTGATGGTGCGATCGCCCTCGAAGGTGATCTCGTTCTCCAGCACGTGGGTGTAGAGCCGTTCCTTCTGCCACACCAGCCCGCTCTGGAAGTCGGCCAGCACATTCGCCGGCTTTCCTTCCGCGAAGGTGTAGCGGTGGAACGCCACGTGGGGGGCAGCGGTGATCTCCACCTTCACCTCGTTCTCGGGCAGCTCGACGGCATAGTAGCCGGGGGAGGCCTTCTCGGTGGATTTGTCGAAGCGGCTGCTCAGGTCGTCGCGTTTCTCGCCGGCGAAGGGTTGCATCAGCAGGTCGCCCAGGTCGACACAACCGGTGCCGTTGAGCCGGTTCTGCGAGAAGCCGTTGATCCGCTCATCATCGTAGAAGTAGCCGGAGCAGTACTCCCAGGAGAAGTTGCCCGTCTCGGGTCCCGGCTGCATCATCCCCAGCGGGTAGGTAGCACCGGGAAAGGTGTGTCCCGTGAAGGCGGTACCGATGAAGGGGTTCACATACTGTGTGAGGTCGCCCTCATTGTTATTTGTCGTACTGTCGCTCTTCTTCGTGCAGGCCAGTGCCAGCAGGAGGGTAGCGAAAAGGAGGATTGTTTTTTTCATTTTCTTTTAGCGTTTAGCTGTCTGTGATCAGCTGTCAGCTTTCAGCAATCAGCTGTCAGCTTTTTAGGTGAAAGCTTTTGTCCATTAATCATCTTACTTTTACTTGTTACTTTTTAATTCCTCAATCATCTCTCTTTGCCCGTTTGGTCTCCCAGATAAAATAAGCAAGCAAGCCCAGGAAGGCGAACAGTGCCGTGATTTGTGCTCCGGTGCCGTTGGGGTCTTCCCATACATTCAGGTTGAGCACGTTGCCGTTGCCTGTGAGGAAGATGATTAGGGCTCCCAGTACGCCGAAGAGCGCTGCGCCCGCGATGAAGCCGGAGGAGATGAGGATGGCCCGCTGGTGGCGGGCGTTGGTCAGCTGCTTGTCCTTGCTGCTTTTGTTGATCCAGTGGTTGAGCAGTCCCCCCACTACCAGCGGGGTGTTGAGCGGCAGCGGGATGAACATGCCGAGAGCGAAGGCGAGGGGTGAAACGCCGAGCCAGTTGACCAGGATGGCGATGATGGCGCCGATGCTGAGGAGTATCCAGCTGACGCCGCTACCGGACATCAGCGGTTCGATGATGGCGGCCATGGCGTTGGCCTGGGGGGCAACCATCGGGTTGGGGTGCTCGGGCGTGGCGACGAAGCCGTAGGCCTCGTTTAGGATGAAGATCACTGCGCCCACGGTGGCTGCCGACACCAGCGTGCCGAGGAACTTCCACGACTCCTGTTTGGCAGGGGTGGTGCCAATCCAGTAGCCGATCTTCAGGTCGGTGACGAAGCCGCCCGCCATGGAGAGGGCGGTACAGACGATGCCGCCGATGATGAGCCCGCTCACCATGCCCTGCCATCCTTCGAGGCCGACGGCGACGAGGATCACCGACGAGAGGATCAGCGTCATCAGCGTCATGCCCGACACCGGGTTGGAACCGACGATGGCGATGGCGTTGGCGGCCACCGTGGTGAAGAGGAAGGAGATGATGGTTACGGTGAGCAGTGCCACGATGGCCTGCAGCAGGGTGATCTCCACGCCGAAGAGCAGGAAGAGGAAGATGGCGGTCAGCGTGAGGAAAAGGAAGAGCATCACGAACGACATCGCCAGGTCGCGCTGCGTACGTTTGCCGCTACCCTCTGCCGCACCGGCCACTCCTTTTTTGCTGACAGCCAGCTTGAAAGCGCTGCCAATCACGCCGGAGGAATTGATGATGCCGATGATGCCGGCCATGGCGATGGCGCCAATGCCGATCGGACGCACGTAGGTGGCGAAGATCTCCTCGGCCGTGAGGGCGGCGAAGGGGTTGAGGCCCCCGCTGGCCGCGGCCAGCGCGCCGATCTCATTCACCAGCGGGATCAGCACCAGCCAGGAGAGGAGCGACCCCACGGTGATGATCACCGCGAAGCGGAGTCCCACCAGGTAGCCGAAGCTGAAGATGAGGGCGCTGACGTTGAATTTGAACACCATCTTGAACCTGTCGGCCAGCATCGCCCCGGCGGGGATGATGCGGGTGCTGATCTCCTCGCTCCAGAGACGGAAAGCGGAGAAGCAGAAGTCGAACAGCCCGCCGATGAGCCCGCTGGTGACCAGCAGCTTCGCCTGGCTGCCCCCCTTCTCACCGGTCATCAGGATCTCGGTGGTGGCCGTCGCCTCCGGGAAAGGGAGCTTGCCATGCATATCCTTAACGAAGTACTTGCGGAAGGGGATCATGAAGAGGATCCCCAGGAAGCCGCCCAGCAGGGAGGAGAAGAAGATCTGCCAGAAGTTGATCTCTATCTCGGGATATTTGGCCTGGAGAATGTAGAGCCCGGGGATGGTGAAGATGGCTCCGGCCACGATCACACCCGAGGAGGCGCCAATGGACTGGATGATCACATTCTGTCCCAGTGCGTTCTTGCGGCGGAAGGCGGCCGAGGCGCCCACGGCGATGATGGAGATGGGGATGGCGGCTTCGAACACCTGTCCGATTTTCAGTCCCGAGTAGGCTGCCGCGGCGGAGAAGATGACCGCCATGAGCAGTCCCATACCCACCGACCAGGAGGTGACCTCCTTCACCGGTTTGTCTTCCGGCAGCACCGGCTTGTAATCCTCTCCCGGCTGTAGCTCGCTGTACGCGTTGCCGGGCAGTTTCATTGCTTTCTTATCTACTTCGTTCTGTTGCATAATTTTTTCAGCTATCAACTGTCAGCTATTGTCTGTCAGTTTTTTTTGTAAAAATTTGATCTCAAACCTACAAACCTACTAACGTTTTGAAATTTTGTCGAAAATACAAAAAAAAAACCGATATGAAAAGCCGATTTTGTTAACTTTGCGTGAAAATGATAGTGACAGAACAGATATGAAGAGAATCAGATCCCTTGTTACCGCTTTGGCGGCAATTGTAGTATTTATTTTTTCAACACTGGAGAGCAGGATACAGGCACAGGATTACACCCTGCAGGATATTGTGGGCGGTAAGTTCCGCGAACGGGGTGTGGAGGAGATGACCTCGTCGCACGACGGGAACTATTACTATCAGGCCGACGGTGAGCGCAGGGTGGTGGTCAAGTATGCCTATGCCAGCGGTGAGGCGGTGGACACCCTTTTCAATACCCGCACGGCGCGCAATTGTAGTTTCGACACCTTTCAGGGTTTCCTGGTGAGCCCCGACGAGAACAGGGTGCTGCTCTACCGCGACCGGGAGCAGATCTACCGCCACTCTTTCAAGGCGGACTACTACTACCACGATGTGCGGCGCAACATGGTGCGGCGCCTCTCCGACCAGCCCTCGAAGCAGATGATCCCGCTCTTTTCGCCCGACAGCAAGATGGTGGCCTATGTGGTTGATAACAACATCTTTCTGACCAAGTTCGACTTCGATACCGAGTCGCAGGTGACCAGGGATGGGGCTTTTAACAGCGTGATCAACGGCGCCACCGACTGGGTCTATGAGGAGGAGTTCGGCGTGACGCGGTTGATGGAGTTTTCGCCCGACAGCAAGCTGCTCGCCTTTGTCCGCACCGATGAGTCGGCCGTGAAGGAGTTCTCCTTCCAGATCTACAACCAGGAGCTATATCCCGGCTTCCGCCGCTTCAGGTACCCCAAGGCGGGTGAGGCCAACGCCACTGTGGAGTGCCGCGTGTTCGACATCGCTGCCCGCACCACCCGCACCATGGAGCTGCCGCTCGACGCCGATGGCTACATCCCCCGCATCGCCTTCACACCGAACCCGGAACAGCTGGCGGTGATGACGCTCAACCGGGATCAAAACCGTTTCGACCTGTATTTCGTCAACCCACGCTCCACGGTGGCACGGCTGATCCTGCGGGAGGAGAGCGATAGCTATGTGGACACGGAGTGGCTCAGCGCGATCCGCTTCATGGGTGACAGGTTCACCTGGGTGTCGGAGCGGGATGGCTATAGCCATATCTATCTCTACGGGCTGACCGGCACGCTGCAGAAGCAGCTCACGCGGGGCAGCTACGATGTGACCGCCCTGCTGGCCGTAGATGAAACCTCGCAGACCATCTGGTATCAGGCAGCGGACGAGAGCCCCCTGCGCCGCAACATTTACCGGTTGAACATCAACAAGGGTGCGCCGCAAAAGCTCTCTCCACAGCCGGGATTGAACAGCGCTACTTTCAGCGAACAGGGGCGTTACTTTGTGATGCGGCACAGCGATGCCCGCTCGCCGGCGGTGATCACACTGCACGAGGGGAGTGGGAAGCAGCTGCGGTTGCTGGAGGACAATGCTGCGCTGCGCAAAGAGCTGGCTGCTGCCAACCTGCCTGAACGGGAGTTCATCACCCTGCCGGCAGCTGACGGCATCACACAGCTGAATGGCTGGATCCTGAAGCCGTGGGATTTCAACCCTGCGAAGAGGTACCCCGTGGTGATGGTGCAGTACAGTGGCCCCAACTCGCAGGAGGTGCAGGACCGGTTCAGCGTCTCCTGGTACCACGCGCTCCTGAGCAAAGGGATGATCGTGGCCGCGGTAGATGGCCGTGGTACCGCCGCCCGCGGAGCGGCCTTCCGCAAGAGTACCTACCTCCGGCTGGGCATTCTGGAGTCGGACGACCAGATTGCGGCGGCACGCTACCTGGGCTCACTGCCCTACGTGGATGGCAGCCGTATTGGCATCTGGGGCTGGAGCTACGGCGGCTATAACGTGCTGATGAGCATGAGCCGTGGCAGCGGAATATTCAAAGCTGGCGTGGCCATTGCACCGGTGACCGACTGGCGCTTCTATGACACGGTTTACACCGAGCGGTTCATGCGCACCCCCGGACAGAACCATGATGGCTACGAGCAGGGATCACCCCTGGCGCTGGCGGAGCAGCTGGAGGGGAAGCTGTTGTTGATCCATGGCACCGCCGACGATAACGTACACCTGCAGCACTCCATTGAGTACAGCAGCGCACTGATTCGTGCCAACAAGCATTTTGAGATGTTTTACTTCCCTGACTTTGATCACTCGATTGTGGGTGGCAACGCGCGGGCTTATCTCTATGAGAAGGTGATCGGTTTTTTTATTGAGGAGCTTTGAGAGCGTGTGCTGCTAACCGCTCTTCACGAACAATAGCGACTCGCTTTCAATCACGCAGCAGGTTGCAGGCGTCTGCAAATGAATCAGGCTGATGCCGCCCGGATCATCTCCGGGCGGCATCAGCCTGTGTAACCGGTAAACAAAAAAACGCTTTTATTGTTTAAGAGTGAGAACACGTAGGTGTATCACTTAACAAAGCGAGAGAGAGAGTCGAAGAGATACCGCGGCGGCAGATGGATTGCCGCGGGTATATAACAGTATGGAAAAATTTACCTTCATTCAGAAAATAACCAGGAATCCCGCATTCGGATTGATGCCGATGTTGTTTTTTTCCTTCCTTGCCGGCATCGTAACGATCTATGCCGCTGTGGGAGTAGCTCTGCTGTTGTCATTCGCCGGCTTTTTATGGGTGGAGAAGCCGCTGCGGCTCATCTACCAGCTCTCACTGGTCACCTTTCTTATCGCTTTCATCCTTTCTCTTTTTCACTTCACACCGGAGATGCCGGTAAACAGCTTCTTGATAGTGGAAATTATTTTCCTGCTCTCACTCATCATGGCCCGCTTCTCGCGCAGCCGAATGGTATCGCGGTTGGTGAAGCGTGAGAACGTGATTGCACGCAACTACCTCAAGGAGACGATGCGCGTTGTTTTTCAAACACAGTATGGCCTTTTGATACACCTGCTGCTGGTGATGGGCGTGCTGTTGCTCGGTGGTCCCGGCTCCGGGGAGCTGCACCAGCCCTGGATCCTTATCACCGCACAGGCGGTGTTGCTGGTTGTGATCCTCCTGGAGAGCGGGCGCCTTCATCTGCTTACCAGGAAGCTTTATAAGGAGGAGTGGTTGCCGGTGGTGACCGAGAGTGGTGAAGTGACCGGCAAGGTGGCCAAATCGATCACCAAAGACCTGAAGAACCGCTTCATGCACCCTGTGGTGCGGGTGGCGCTGATCTACCGCGGTAAGATCTACCTGCGTGAAAGGGAAGCCTCACGGCTGCTCAACCCTGGCCTGCTCGACTACCCGTTTGAGAAGTACATGCAATACGAACATGACATTGATGAGAGCGTGCACAACAGCATCAGCCGCGAGTGCGGTAACAAACAGATCCCGCTTCGGTTCCTGCTGAAATACACTTTCGAGAACGATGTTACCAAACGGCTGATCTTCCTCTATGTCGCCGATATAAAGGAGGAGGAGCTCTTTAACAGCCTCCACCTCAGCGGGGGCAAGCTCTGGACGGAGGCACAGATAGAGGACAACATGGGTACGGGGCTTTTCTCCGAATGTTTCGAACTGGAGTTTGAGTACCTGAAGAACACCGTGCTCCTGGCATACCGGTTTTACAGCAAGATACTGGATGAATGATAAGCAACAGGCAGCTAAACTCACGTTCGGCTGCCTGTTCATCGTTTAAATATAAAAAAGAAAAAAGTTATTTGTAAATGATCATCGTTGCAATTATTTTGTCTGCATCATCAGCTCTGTTTTGTTCTTCAGTGACCCTGAGAGACGGGAGAGGGCTTCGAAGTCGATCTGGCCTGTGACGTTGATAAGGGTGAACTTTCCCTCTTCATCAAGCGATAGTAAGATCAGATCCTGCTCCGATTCACTCATTTCTTTCAGCCATACCGAGATGCGCCTGTTTTCTTCGTTGACCGATACCATCTCCTGGTAATCAGAATAGCTCTCACTGATCAACTCCTCCGCCTTGCGGAAGTAATGCCGCGAGTCGCGCTTGCTATCACTGCTGATGATGCGGATGCTGTTTAACATGCCGAAAGTCTTTTTCAGCTCCTCATCCGTGGTGTTCTCCGCCATCCGCTCCAGCATGGCTTTGCCAATGTTGACATTGTTGAGCGGCCGGTTGTCCTCGGCGTAGCGTTCCATGAAGAGCGTTACCACATCGGATGCACTCAGCAGGGCTGGCAGGGCGATCAACCAAGCTATCAGTACGGTCTTTTTTTTCATATCTTATGCTCTCTCTTGATTGATTCCCGGTAGAGTGGTTTCTCCATCACCTGTTCAGGATTGCCGCCAGGATGTGGCTCCTCTGAATTCCCGCTCTCCAAACTGTCACGCGCTTCCTCTACCGGTGTCTCGCTACTGAGGGAGTCGATCAGCTCCCAGTCGATTTCCATCTCGTTGATCTGAAGGAGGGTCTTCCGTGAGGCCTCTTCACTTAGCAACAGGGCGTCGGATAGCTTCTCCAGAGCATGGGTGGCATGCTTCAGCATCTGCATAGCCTCATCGCCTCTCTCACCATGGCGCGGGTTGTTCTGTTCCCGTGTGATGAAAAAGAGGCCGACCCCCATGCCGCCGATCAGTAGGAACGAGGCCGCAATGCGCATCAGCATGCTCCTGGGCGACAACCGTTGAGCTGCTGCCGGACGGGGTGTGCGTTCAATGGCTTCCTGTAACCTGCGGTCGAACGCATCGCTCAGTTGTGGCGCCTGTTCTGCCGTCACATAGGTGAACAGTGGTGCGTATGGCAGGAATTCCTCCGGCAGGTCATCTTCAGCAAAGTAGCGTCGCAGCTCCTGCTCCTCTGCAAGGGTGGTCTCGCAACTCCAGTATTTGTTGAGCAGGTTGGCGATCTGATCTCTTTTCATTTCTCAGTGTGGTTGTTGAACAATCCGGCCGTTTTCCGGCTGTTTGATAATTTCTCACTCTGTTCCCGGGAGGCTTCTATCTGCCTTTTCTCTCTCAGCTCCTCCCCCAGCAAAAGCTCCTGCAGCCTTTTTCTCGCCCTGAAGAGGCTCACTTTAACCAGTTCCTCGCTGATATCCAGCGCCTCGGCAATCTGACGATAACTCATCTCCTCAATTTCCCGCAGACGGAACACCCACTGCTGACGTTCCGGTAGCTGGGAGAGACAGTGATCGATCAGTGCGCGTTGCTCTTTTCTTACCAGCCTGCTGTGTGGTGACTCGCTCTCGATGTAGCTTCGATCTTCCTCTTCGGGGCCGGGCTGTACACTTTTGCGGTTCGCTGCCGCCGCCAGCCGGTCGAGCGACATGTTCCGGATCGCCCTGTAACAGTATGCTTCCGGATTGCTGATCCCTTCCCACGCCTCAGGCCGGCTCCACAGTTTCAGCAGCAAATCCTGCAGGATATCCTCAGCCTCGGCGCGATCTCTTACAATGCCAAGCGCATGACGGAACAGCTTCTCCCTGAGCGGCAGGATGAGGGTGTGAAAAGAATCAACTTTCATTACTTAATGACGGGTAAGGGACGAAAAAGTTACACCTTTCTGCAAAAATAGTTGTTTTTTTTTGCAGTAGCTGTAAGCTGTGAGCAATGAGCGCTTGCCTGCGGCTTGTTTTCCGAATATCGAACCTGTAAACGTTGAAACCGCTAAACCTGCAAACCTGGCACCATTTTAAAAAAACATCTGCAAACACTTGCATATCTTGTTGATTCTTTGTAATTTTGTGCCGTTTTTCACACCAACTAAAAGGTTATTGAATGATAATCAGGGAATTATTATATACCCATTGGAGCTGAAAAGCCGTTTGTACGGAATGAAGTAAAAAAAAGAAATACGTAAAAAAAGAAAGCTGAAAATGCCTACAATTCAACAATTAGTAAGAAAAGGACGTACCACCCTTACGGAGAAGAGCAAGTCGCCTGCCCTGGGCTCCTGTCCGCAGCGCCGGGGGGTATGTGTGAGAGTGTATACCACCACCCCGAAGAAGCCTAACTCAGCGATGAGAAAGGTGGCACGTGTGCGTTTGACCAACTCGAAAGAAGTGAATGCTTACATTCCGGGTGAAGGGCACAACCTGCAGGAGCACTCCATTGTGTTGGTGCGCGGTGGTCGTGTGAAAGATCTTCCGGGTGTACGTTACCACATTGTGCGCGGGACACTCGATACTGCCGGCGTGAATGGCCGTACCCAGAGACGTTCCAAGTATGGAGCCAAGCGTCCCAAGCCGGGAGCAAAGACAGCCGCGGGAGGCAAGAAGTAAGCTTGTTCCGATTGGTACGCAATTCAGTTAAGGAGTAAAAATTGTAAAAAATCGCTGTTGAAATTTTTGGACATTGCTACTTTATGACCGGTTGAGTAAATGAGCTCAGAGGAGCTCGTTGAAGACGATAAAAGGCAACCAAACAACACAAAAATCTTATTAAACAATGAGAAAAGCAAAACCTAAGAAAAGGCAGGTCCTTCCGGATCCTGTTTATGGTGATGTAAGGGTAACAAAGTTTGTTAACCACCTGATGTATGACGGCAAGAAGAGCATCTCATACGACATCTTCTACACCGCACTGAACAATGTAAAGGCGAAATTGCCCAACGAAGAGAAATCAGCTCTCGAGATCTGGAAAGCTGCCCTCGATAATATCACCCCTCAGGTAGAAGTGAAGTCACGCCGTGTAGGCGGAGCCACTTTCCAGGTACCTACCGAGATCCGTCCCGAAAGAAAAGAATCCGTTTCAATGAAGAACCTCATTCTCTATGCACGCAAGAGAGGAGGCAAAACAATGGCCGACAAGCTGGCAGCCGAGATTGTGGATGCATTCAACGGCCAGGGTGGTGCATTCAAGCGGAAGGAAGATATGCACAGAATGGCAGAGGCGAACCGTGCTTTTGCCCACTTTAGATTTTAACATAAGATAGAAGGTAAAAAAGATGGCTAAGGGTTCAAAAGAAGCATTAAAATTTACTCGTAACATAGGTATCATGGCGCATATCGATGCCGGCAAGACCACCACCTCGGAGCGTATCCTGTACTACACGGGGCTCACGCACAAGATCGGGGAGGTGCATGACGGTGCAGCCACCATGGACTGGATGGAGCAGGAGCAGGAGCGTGGGATCACCATCACCTCTGCTGCCACCACCACGAACTGGAGATATGACGACCAGACTTACAAGATCAACCTGATCGACACCCCGGGACACGTGGATTTCACGGTGGAGGTGGAGCGTTCGCTGCGCGTGCTGGATGGTGCCGTAGCGACGTTTTGTGCGGTAGGTGGTGTGGAGCCGCAGTCGGAGACGGTATGGCGCCAGGCCGACAAATATAAGGTGCCCCGTGTGGGGTATGTGAACAAGATGGACCGTTCCGGCGCCAACTTTTTCGACGTGGTGCGCCAGGTGAAAGAGATGTTGGGTGCCAACCCCTGTCCCATCCAGATCCCCATTGGTGCGGAGGAGACATTCAAGGGGGTGGTAGACCTGGTGCGGATGAAAGCGCTCTACTGGCATGATGAGACCATGGGTGCCGACTACGACGTGGTGGATATCCCGGCCGACCTGCTGGAGGAGGCTAAGGAGTGGCGCGAGAAGATGCTCGAGACCATTGCCGAGTGTGACGATGGACTGATGGAGAAATTTTTCGATGATCCAAGCTCCATCACGGAGGAGGAGATCAAAAGAGCGATCCGCAAGGGTACACTCTCCATGCAGATCAATCCGATGATCTGCGGCTCTTCGTTCAAGAACAAGGGTGTGCAGACGCTCCTTGACGCGGTGTGTGCCTACCTGCCCAGTCCGATCGACACCGAGGCAATCACCGGCACCGACCCCAAAGATCCTGAAAAGGTGCTGGTACGTCATCC
The DNA here is from genome assembly GCA_003517675.1 of Porphyromonadaceae bacterium. Classification (GTDB taxonomy): domain Bacteria; phylum Bacteroidota; class Bacteroidia; order Bacteroidales; family Dysgonomonadaceae; genus Proteiniphilum. The sequence continues at coordinate 16,528 of DPAC01000045.1, forward strand.
CGACCCGGATGAACCGATGTGCGCGCTGGCGTTCAAGATCGCCACTGACCCATACGTGGGACGTCTCTGCTTCTTCCGGGTTTACTCGGGTGAGATTGAAGCAGGATCCTATGTTTATAACCCCCGTTCGGGTAAAAAAGAACGTATCTCTCGTCTGTTTCAGATGCACTCCAACAAGCAGAACCCGAAAGAGTTTATTGGTACGGGTGACATTGGTGCCGGCGTAGGATTCAAGGATATCCGCACGGGTGACACCCTCTGTGACGAGCACAAGCCGATCATCCTTGAGGCGATCGACTTCCCCGAACCGGTGATTGGAATCGCTGTGGAACCCAAGACACAGAAAGATCTTGACAAGCTGTCGGCCGGTTTGGCCAAGCTGGCCGAGGAGGATCCCACCTTCACCGTGAGGACCGATGAAGAGACCGGTCAGACCGTGATCTCCGGCATGGGTGAGCTGCACCTGGAGATCATCATCGACCGTCTGAAACGGGAGTTCAAGGTGGAAGCCAACCAGGGTCGTCCACAGGTAACCTACAAAGAGGCAATCACCAGGGCGGTGGAATTGCGTGAGACCTACAAGAAGCAGACCGGTGGTCGTGGTAAGTATGCCGATATGATCGTGCGTGTGGAACCGGCCGACCCCGATTTTGAAGGCGAATTGCAGTTCGTGGATGAGGTGAAGGGCGGTAACATTCCCAAGGAGTATATTCCCTCCATACAGAAAGGATTCCAGCGCGCCATGCAAAATGGTGTACTGGCAGGATATGCAGTCAACAAACTGAAGGTGACCGTACTCGACGGTTCGTATCACCCGGTGGACTCTGATCAGCTCTCGTTTGAGATCTGCGCCATGCAGGCCTTCAAGAGTGCTAGCGAAAAAGCAGCCCCCGTATTGCTGGAGCCGATCATGAAGGTAGAGGTGGTGACCCCCGAGGAGAGCATGGGGGATGTGATTTCCGACCTGAACAAACGCCGCGGACAGATTGAAGGAATGGAATCGAACCGCTCGGGAGCCCGTGTGGTGAAAGCCAAGGTCCCGTTGTCGGAGATGTTCGGCTATGTGACCTCGCTGCGTACCATCACCTCGGGACGTGCCACATCCACCATGTCATTCTCTCACTTCGAAGAGGTCTCCTCATCGATTGCCAGACAGGTGTTGACAGAGGTGAAGGGACGTGTGGATTTGATCAAGTAAGAGCAAAACAATTTTACGCATAAAATGATATGAACCAAAAAATCAGAATCAAACTGAAATCTTACGATTACAGCCTGGTGGACAAGTCTGCCGAGAAAATCGTGAAAACCGTAAAAGCTACGGGTGCAGTGGTGAGCGGTCCCATCCCCCTGCCGACGCACAAGCGCATCTTTACCGTGAACCGTTCCACCTTCGTGAACAAGAAGTCACGTGAACAGTTCGAGCTGGCCTCCTTCAAGCGTCTCATCGATATCTACAGCTCTACGGCCAAGACAGTGGATGCACTGATGAAGCTCGAGCTGCCCAGCGGTGTGGAAGTGGAGATTAAGGTATAAAATAATTATAAACAACAGAGAAATGCCAGGATTATTAGGGAAAAAAATCGGAATGACATCCGTTTTCAGTGCCGAGGGAAAAAATATTCCATGCACTGTTATCGAAGCAGGTCCTTGCGTGGTTACTCAGGTGAAGACAGCCGACAAAGACGGCTACGATGCTATTCAGCTCGGGTTTGTGGACAAGAAAGAGAAGCACACCCCCAACGCTGAACAGGGTCACTTCAAGAAAGCAGGAGTAAGCCCCAAGAGACACTTGGCCGAGTTCAAAGGATTCGGAAACAACTACAAGTTGGGTTCCGAGATCACTGTTGATCTTTTCAACGATACCGTCTATGTAGATGTGATCGGCACCTCCAAGGGAAAAGGTTTCCAGGGTGTGGTGAAACGCCACGGATTTGCCGGTGTGGGGCAGTCCACACACGGACAGCACAACAGGCTGCGTGCCCCCGGTTCCATCGGAGCCGCTTCATACCCCGCAAAGGTGTTCAAGGGTATGCGCATGGCCGGACAGATGGGTAACGAGCGGGTAACCGTTCAGAACCTGCAGGTAGTTAAGGTAATTCCCGAACACAACCTCCTTCTGGTGAAGGGATCGGTGCCGGGAGCGAAAGGTTCAATCGTATTAATTGAGAAGTAAGAAATGGAATTAAGTATCTACAATAGCAAAGGAGAGGTAACAGACAAGAAAGTGAATCTCGACGATTCCATTTTCGGTATTGAACCGAACGAACATGTTATCTGGCTCGATGTGAAACAGTACCTGGCCAACCAGCGTCAGGGTACCCACAAGTCGAAAGAGAGAAGCGAACTCTCCGGCAGTACCCGCAAGCTGATCCGTCAGAAAGGGAGCGGTGGTGCCCGCAGGGGTGACATCAATTCGCCCTTGCTGGTGGGTGGTGCCCGTGTTTTCGGACCCAAACCACGCGATTACAGCTTCAAGCTCAACAAGAAGGTGAAAGTGCTGGCGCGTAAGTCGGCTCTCTCACTCAAGGCAAAGAACAACGGTATCATTGTGGTTGAGGATCTCCTGTTCGATACCCCGAAAACCAAAGCGTTTGCCTCACTGACAAAGAATCTGCAACTGGCTGATAAAAAGCTACTTTTCGTTTTGCCGGCTCAAAATAAAAACGTATATTTGTCGGCTCGTAATTTGCCGAGGGTGAATGTGATAACAGCTTCAGAGATAAACACATACGCTATCATGAATTGTAGCAGCATGGTGATGACCGAGTCATCGATTGCCGCGATTGGTGATCTGTTTAACGCAAAAGGAGAATAAAAAAGATGGGTATAATTGTAAAACCGATATTCACGGAAAAGCAGACTGCTCTGACGGAAAAGTATGAAAACCGTTACGGCTTCATTGTGGCTCCTTCTGCAAACAAGGTTCAGATCAAAAACGCCGTGGAAGAGCTGTACAAGGTTCATGTGGAGCACGTGAACACCATGAAGTATGATGGCAAGGTGAAGAGCCGCTATACCAAATCGGGTGTAGTGTTTGGGAAGACTGCCGCATACAAGAAAGCAATCATCACCTTGAGAAAAGGTGAAACGATCGATCTATTTAGCAACATATAAACAACATGGCAATACGTAAATTTAAGCCCACAACACCGGGGCAGAGACACAAGATTATCGGTTCATTTGAAACAATCACTGCAAGTGTACCGGAGAAATCTCTCGTAGTTGGTAAGAAGACAACGGGTGGACGCAACAACCAGGGAAAGATGACCATGGGTTACCTGGGTGGCGGTCACAAGAGACGTTACAGGATGATCGACTTCAAGAGAACGAAAGATGGTATCCCGGCCGTTGTGAAGAGCATCGAATATGATCCCAACCGTTCGGCACGCATCGCGCTGCTTTACTATGCCGACGGCGAGAAGAGCTATATCCTTGCCCCCAACGGTCTTCAAGTAGGAACCTCAGTGATGTCGGGGCCCGATGTTGCCCCGGAAGTTGGAAATGCGTTGCCCCTGTCGGTGATACCCATCGGTACGGTGGTGCACAACATTGAGTTGCGCCCCGGACAGGGAGCCAAAATGGCACGTTCGGCCGGAACTTTTGCGCAGTTGGTGTCGCGTGAAGATAATTACGCGATCATCAAGATGCCTTCCGGTGAAATTCGCAAGATTCTTTCTGCCTGCAAAGCCACCATCGGCAGTGTGGGTAATTCGGATCATGCTCTGGAAAAATCAGGTAAAGCCGGTCGTTCACGCTGGCTGGGTCGCCGCCCGCACACCCGTGGTGTGGTGAAGAACCCGGTAGATCACCCCATGGGTGGTGGTGAAGGACGCGCGTCGGGGGGACATCCCAGATCGCCCAAGGGCTTATATTCAAAGGGCTTGAAGACAAGATCGCCCAAAAAACATTCTTCGAAATACATCGTTGAGAGAAGAAAAAAGAAGTAATCTGATTTAAATTCATTCACAACTATGAGCAGATCATTAAAGAAAGGTCCCTATATCAACCTGAAACTGGAACAAAAGGTAAATGCCATGAACGACAGCGGAAAGAAAGCTGTGGTGAAGACATGGGCCCGTGCTTCCATGATATCTCCTGATTTTGTTGGACACACCATTGCGGTGCATAACGGGAACAAGTTTATCCCGGTATACATCACCGAGAACATGGTGGGGCACAAGCTGGGCGAATTCGCTGTTACCCGTACGTTCCGCGGACACTCAGGCAACAGGAAGAAATAAGGTCAGGGGGCTTAACGAACAAAGAAAAACAGAAAAGACATGAGTGCTAGAAAAAGAATATCAGCCGAACAAAGAAAAGAGAGCCGCAAGACGGTTTCTCTGGCTGTCCTGAAGAACGTGCCTACATCACCCCGCAAGATGCGTTACGTGGCCGACATGGTGCGTGGCATGGAGGTGTTCAAGGCCCTTGGCGTGCTGAAGTTCTCCAACAAGGAGGCATCGGCCAAGGTGGAGAAGTTGTTGCTTTCAGCCATCGCCAACTGGGAACAGAAGAATGAGCGCAAGGCGGAGACCGGCGAACTCTATATCAAGACCATCACCGTGGACGGAGGATCCATGCTGAAGCGTCTCCGCCCCGCACCACAGGGACGCGGTTACCGGATACGTAAACGGTCGAACCACGTGACAATTGTCGTAGATACATTGAACAAAGAAACAGCAGAAAACTAAGAAGATGGGACAGAAAGTAAATCCGATAGCAAATCGTTTGGGAATCATCAGGGGATGGGACTCTAACTGGTACGGCGGAAATAATTATGGTGACACCTTGCTCGAAGACAGCAAGATCCGCACCTATTTGAATGCCCGTCTTGCCAAGGCCAGTGTATCTCGCATTGTCATTGAGCGCACACTGAAACTGGTGACCATCACCATCTGCACCGCACGCCCCGGCATCATCATTGGCAAGGGCGGCCAGGAGGTGGATAAGCTCAAGGAAGAGCTGATGAAGATCACCGACAAGGATATCCAGATCAATATTTTTGAGATCAAGAAACCGGAACTCGACGCCATGATCGTGGCAAACAACATTGCCCGCCAGCTGGAGGGCAAGATCGCCTATCGCCGTGCGGTGAAGATGGCCATCGCTGCCACCATGCGCATGGGTGCCGAAGGGATCAAGATCCAGGTTTCCGGACGTCTGAATGGCGCCGAGATGGCCCGCTCGGAGATGTATAAGGAGGGACGGACACCGCTTCACACCTTCCGTGCCGACATCGACTATGCACAGGCCGAGGCGCTCACCAAGGTGGGTATCATTGGCATCAAGGTGTGGATCTGCCGCGGTGAGATCTTTGGCAAGAAAGATTTGGCTCCATCGTTCGCTACATCGAAAGAGAACCGTTCATCCGGCAACCGTGGGGGTGGTGGAAACCGTCCCGAGGGTGGCAGAAGCGGCCGGCGTAACAGGAGGAACAACAAAAACAACGCTTAATTGAAGAAGATATGTTACAACCGAAGAAAACAAAGTTCAGAAGACAGCAGAAAGGCCGTATGAAAGGTATGGCCGGTCGCGGCAATCAGCTGGCATTCGGCTCTTTCGGGATCAAGTCGCTCGAGTCGAAATGGATCACCGGAAGACAGATTGAAGCTGCCCGTATTGCTGTAACACGCTATATGCAACGTCAGGGACAGGTTTGGGTGCGTATTTTCCCGGATAAGCCGATCACCAAGAAGCCCGCCGAAGTGCGTATGGGTAAGGGTAAAGGGAATCCGGAAGGATATGTGGCTCCCGTTACTCCGGGTCGTATCCTTTTCGAGATTGAAGGCGTTTCCTTTGATGTGGCAAAAGAAGCTTTGCGTTTAGCGGCTCAGAAGTTGCCGGTGACCACCAAATTTGTGGCAAGGATAGATTATGATTATAATCAAAATTCGTAAAGCGAGATGAAGAAGCAAGAAGAACTGAAAGAGTTGTCAGACAAGGATCTGAGAGAGAGACTGGAGGCTGAAACGGTGGCATTGGCCCAATTGAAGATCAACCACACCATCACCCCGCTCGATGATTCAGGCTCCATCCGGGAGAAGCGCAGGAACATTGCCCGCCTCCACACGGAGCTGCGCGCAAGAGAGTTGAAAAACAAGCAATAAGATAGCGAATGGAAACGAGAAATTTAAGAAAGGAAAGAATCGGGGTCGTTTCCAGCAATAAGATGGATAAGACCGTCACCGTTGCTGTGAAATGGAAAGAGAAACACCCTATATATGGGAAGTTCGTTAACAAAACGAAGAAATTTCACGCCCATGATGAGAAGAATGACTGTAACATTGGGGATACAGTACGTATAATGGAAACCCGTCCTTTGAGCAAGTCGAAGAGATGGAGAGTGGTTGAAGTAATGGAAAGGGCCAAGTAAGATGATACAACAAGAATCAAGATTAACAGTTACGGACAACAGCGGAGCCAAGGAGGTTCTTTGCATCCGTGTGCTGGGCGGAACAAAAAGACGTTATGCGTCGGTAGGGGATATCATTGTTGTCACTGTCAAGAGCGCGATCCCATCGAGTGATATAAAGAAAGGAACAGTATCGAAAGCAATTATCGTGCGTACGAAGAAAGAGATCCGTCGTGCCGATGGTTCTTACATTCGTTTCGACGACAATGCCTGCGTGTTGCTCAACAATGCCGGCGAGTTGCGCGGAAGCCGTATCTTCGGTCCTGTTGCACGGGAGCTTCGTACCACCAACATGAAGATTGTTTCATTGGCTCCTGAAGTATTATAATCCATTAATCAATCACAGGAAATGAGTAAATTACATATCAAAAAAGGCGATACGGTCTATGTGAACTCCGGTGAGGACAAAGGCAAAACCGGCCGCGTGCTGGAGGTGCTTGTAAGCAAGAACCGCGCAGTGGTGGAAGGGGTGAACATCGTATCGAAGCATAGCAAGCCCAACGCACAGAATCCCAATGGTGGCATTGAGAAGAAAGAGGCTTCGATTCATATCTCCAAACTGAATCCGCTGGATCCCAAGACCGGCAAGCCCACCCGCGTAGGCAGAAAAGTGAACAGCAAAGGCAAATTAGTACGTTACGCTAAAAAATCGGGGGAGGAAATTAAATGAGTACGACAACATACGAAGTGAGTTTAAAGAAAGAATATAAGGAGCGTGTGGTGCCTGCCCTGATGAAGGAGTTTAATTACAAATCGGTGATGCAGGTGCCGCGTCTGGAGAAGATCGTGATCAACCAGGGCCTGGGTATTGCTGTAGCCGATAAGAAGATCATTGAGACGGCTATCAATGAACTGACGGCCATCACCGGTCAGAAAGCAATACAGACCGTCTCCCGCAAGGATATCTCCAACTTCAAGCTCCGCAGGAAGATGCCGATTGGTGTGCGTGTGACGCTCCGTCACGACAAGATGTATGAGTTCCTGGAAAGACTGGTACGTGTGGCGCTGCCCCGTATCCGTGACTTCAAGGGCATCGAGAACAAGCTTGACGGCCATGGCAACTACACCATGGGTATTGAAGAGCAGATCATCTTCCCGGAGATCAACATCGACAACATCACCCGCCTGCTTGGGATGAACATCACTTTCGTCACCACCGCAGCCACCGATGAGGAGGGTTATGCCCTGTTGAGAGAGTTTGGATTACCGTTTAAAAAAGATTAATTGCAAGCGGTTGCTGGTAAAGCCTGGCTCACTGCCGGCCTGCACCGCAACAAGGCAATGACCCATCACCTTGAACATATAAATCAGTAAATAATGGCAAAAGAATCAATGAAAGCCCGTGAGGTAAAAAGAGCGAAGATGGTTGCCCGTTACGCCGAAAGGCGCGCCAAGTACCTGGCTGAAGGCGACTATGAAGCGCTTCAATCGATCCCCAAGAATGCTTCTCCCGTACGCCTGCATAACCGTTGCAAGCTGACCGGTCGCCCAAAAGGATACATGCGGCAGTTTGGCCTCTCCCGTATCCAGTTCCGCGAAATGGCATCGAAAGGGTTGATCCCCGGGGTGAAGAAAGCAAGCTGGTAGCACCAGAATAGAATGTTCATTAAATATTGTCCCGGCAGTCGGGATCAATTTAAACAATTTTCATATGACAGATCCAATAGCAGATTATTTGACGCGGCTCAGGAACGCCATCCAGGCAAAGCACCGGGTGGTGGAGATCCCCGCATCAAATCTCAAAAAAGACATCACCAAGATTCTTTTTGAAAAAGGCTACATTCTTAATTACAAGTTTGTAGAGGATGGTCCCCAGGGTTCAATCATGATCGCCCTGAAGTACGATCCGGTGAACAAAGTGAATGCAATCAAAAAACTGAAACGCGTTTCCACCCCTGGCTTGCGCCAGTATGTGGGATACAAGGATATGCCGCGCGTGCTGAACGGTTTGGGTATTGCCATATTATCTACTTCAAACGGAGTGATGACAGACAAGGAAGCCCGCGAACAGAAAGTGGGTGGTGAAGTATTGTGTTACGTATATTAATTTGAAGGAGAGAGCAATATGTCAAGAATAGGAAAATTACCCATCACCCTTCCCGCGGGCGTTGCCGTCACAGTGGGAGAGAACAATGTAGTGACGCTGAAAGGACCCAAGGGCGAATTGCAGCAGCAGGTAAGCCCCAACATGAAAGTGTCGGTCAACAATGGTGTGCTCACCGTGGAACGGCCCAATGACGAGAAAGAAAACCGTGCCAAGCATGGCCTTTACCGTTCCCTGTTGAACAACATGGTTATTGGCGTGTCGGAAGGATTCCGTAAAGAGCTGGAGCTGGTAGGTGTTGGTTACCGTGTATCCAACAACGGTCAGGTTCTGGAGTTATCGCTTGGTTATACCCACACCATCTTCCTGCAATTGCCGCCGGAGATCAAGGTGGAGACCAAGATGGAGAGAAACAAAAACCCGCTTATTCTGCTGGAGTCTTGTGACAAGCAGCTGCTCGGACAGGTGTGTGCCAAGATCCGTTCATTCCGCAAACCGGAGCCGTATAAGGGCAAGGGTATCAAGTTCGTGGGTGAACAACTCCGTCGCAAATCGGGTAAGACAGCAGGTAAATAATTCAGGTAAACCGACATTGCAATGATTACAAAGAACGAAAGAAGATTGAAGATAAAAGCCCGTGTGCGCGGAAAGATCAGCGGCACCGCAGAGTGTCCGCGTTTGACCGTGTTCAGGAGCAACAAACAGATATATGCACAGGTGATTGATGACCTCACCGGTCGCACCCTTGCTGCAGCTTCTTCCCTGAAGATTGAAGAAAAGCTTCCCAAGAAGGAGCAGGCAGCAAGAGTAGGGGAGATGGTAGCCAAGAATGCCCTGGAAGCAGGCGTTGAGAAGGTCGCTTTCGACCGTAATGGCTACCTCTATCATGGACGTATCAAAGAACTGGCTGATGCTGCCCGCAAAGGTGGCCTTAAATTTTAACGATTATGGCAGGAATGAATAACAAGGTTAAATCGACCAATGATATTGAATTAAAGGACCGTTTGGTGGCGATCAATCGTACCACCAAGGTGACCAAGGGAGGTCGTACCTTCACCTTTGCCGCCATCGTGGTGGTGGGCAACGAGGACGGCATCGTGGGCTGGGGACTCGGCAAGGCGGGTGAAGTGACCACCGCGATCGCCAAGGGGGTTGAAGCCGCCAAGAAGAACCTGGTGAAGGTGCCGGTATACAAGGGTACCATTCCTCACGAGCAGGTAGCCCGTTTTGGCGGAGCACAGGTGTTCCTCAAGCCGGCCGTGACCGGTACCGGAGTGAAAGCAGGTGGTGCCATGCGTGCCGTACTGGAGAGCGTGGGTATCACCGACGTGCTGGCCAAGTCTAAAGGCTCCTCCAACCCGCACAACCTGGTGAAAGCCACCATCGAGGCGCTGACCGAACTGAGAGATCCCTATACCGTTGCCCAGAACAGAGGCATCAGCATGGAAAAAGTATTTAACGGACGTTGATAAAGGAATCTGAAATGGCTACAATCAAAATAAAACAGACAAAAAGCAGAATCGGTGCTCCTAAAGATCAGAAAAGGACGTTGGATGCTTTGGGACTGACCAAGATGCACCGTGTGGTGGAACATGAAGATACGCCTGCAATCATGGGTTTGATCCGCAAGGTGAAGCACCTGGTAACGGTAGTAGAATAAATGAGTTACAAACGATAATAAAGATATTGACAATGAATTTATCGAATTTAAAACCGGCTGAAGGAGCCACCACATCGCGCAAGCGAATAGGACGCGGCCCGGGATCGGGTAAGGGAGGTACTTCAACCAGAGGACATAAGGGACAGAAATCCAGATCAGGGTACTCGAAGAAAGTGGGCTTCGAAGGGGGTCAGATGCCGTTGCAACGCCGTCTGCCCAAGTTCGGGTTCAAGCCGCTGAAGCGTACAGAGTATAGGGCCATCAACCTGGAGACTCTTCAGGAGCTGGCAGATGCGCAGAAGGTTACCAGAATCAACCCCGAGGTGCTGATTGGTGCCGGACTGATCTCGCCCAAGCACCTGGTGAAAATTCTTGGAAGAGGCACCCTGACGGCAAAGCTGGAGGTGGAAGCACATGCTTTCTCCAAGACAGCTGAGGAGGCCATTACCTCTGCAGGTGGAACCGCTGTAAAACTATGACAAAATGGGATTTGTACAAACAGTTCAAAATATATGGAAGATAGAAGACCTCCGTCAGAGGATTCTCATCACCATTGGTTTTATCGCCATTTACCGCTTCGGATCGTTCGTGGTATTGCCCGGGATCAATCCTGAACAGCTTGTGGCTCTGCAGTCAAATGCCAGCACCGGTCTGCTGAGCCTTCTCGACATGTTCTCGGGAGGTGCTTTTGCCAATGCTTCAATCTTTGCCCTGGGCATCATGCCCTACATCTCCGCCTCCATTGTGATGCAGCTGCTCGGCATTGCCGTGCCTGCTTTTCAGAAGATGC
>DPAC01000095.1:0-882 GCA_003517675.1 Porphyromonadaceae bacterium
CACATCCTGAATGGTGTTGTTGAGCATATGACCCATGTGCAGTACGCCCGTGACGTTGGGTGGTGGGATGACAATGGTATAGGGTTCACGGTCGTCGGGTTCGGAGTGGAACAGTCTGTTGTCCATCCAGTATTGGTACCACTTATTTTCTACCTCTGTGGGGTTATATTTGCTTGCAATTTCCATAATTGTGATTCAATTCTTGTTCTTGAAGCATTTCAACGGGTGAAATGAGACACCTTTTGAGGGTTTATCTCCTGAACGTTTTGTAAATGAAGTGCAAAAATACAAAAAATGCGCATTGATGCGCATTTTTTGTCATCAAACAGACTCCGCATATTATCATTCCTCATAGAGAAGATAGCGCTTCCGCTGCTGTTTGAACTGCACCACATCGCAAAACCACTTCTCTTTGATCTCTTCCGCCGATTTACCGGCGATGATATCCTGCCGGATATAGTCCACGCCGACCAGCTTTTCGAAGAAAGGAGTGAAGAATTGCTCACCCATGTTCAGGTTCTTATAAGCGTCGATCAGGTAGGCGAGATCGAATCCATTGGCAATGATCTGCTCATCCGGCAGCCCGCGGAGATCTACCCCATAGCACTTTTGGTTGAGCAGCGGCGGGTTTTTGGCTCCAGGCACGCTGCGGGGGGTAAAAGTGAAGTCTGATCCACGGTAATTGGGATGACCGTACACTTCAAAGGGGAAAGGAGTGCCCCGTCCCAGGCTCATCACTGTCCCTTCGAACAGGCAGGTGGAGGGATAGAGGTAGATGGCGTGCATATTGGGCAGGTTGGGTGAGGGGGCAATGGGCAGCTCGTAACGGGTCTGGTGGGTGTAGTTTTCACAGGGGATGACGGTGAGGTCACATCTTCTTCC
>DPAC01000095.1:1158-25634 GCA_003517675.1 Porphyromonadaceae bacterium
TACATGCCGTTGGGGTTGGGACGATCCAGCACGATCATCTTTTTACCGTGTTCCGCGCAGGCATCCATCAGGCGCGCCATGCTGGCGTAATAGGTGTAGAACCGCAGTCCCACATCCTGCAGGTCGAACAGCAGCACATCAAACTGCTCCATTTTGTCGGCCGACGGTTTACCGCTTCCGCTGCCGTAAAGCGACCAGATGGGGATGCCTGTCTTTTCATCGATCGAACTGGCTACGTGCTCTCCGGCATCGGCGGTGCCGCGAAAACCATGCTCGGGCGAGAAGATACCCACTATGTTGAAATGGTTCCTCTTCAGCAAATCCACCAGGTGCTCTTCCCCGGCCATTCCGGTCTGGTTGGTCATTACCGCCACCCGTTTTCCTTTCAACAGCGGAAAATAAGCATCGGTAAGTTCAGCACCTACTTTTACGGACACGTCATTTTGTGCGTGGATAAAAGCAGAAAACAAAATAATCGGCAGCAATAAATATTTTCTCATACCGTTGTAAACAAAGATGAAATGATCATATTTTGGTAGTAGAGTTGAAATACGCGGTTCCGTCTTGAAATGAACAGCTTGTCCTTATTCTTCTGTGGCTTTTTTTGCGTATTTCTGCATGTCGTGTAGTTGATCGAACGCCTCTTCGAGCAGTAACAGCTCTTTTTTTATTTCCATCAGCCTGCTAATTGCTTCCGCCCGTTTTGCCTCGTCATCTTTTTTTGATTTCAGGGTCTGACGTGCGCCTTCCAATGTCATCCCCTTTTCTTTCACAAGATGATAGACGATCTCTACCTGCTGGATATCTTCCCGGGTATACTGGCGCGTACCACCTGCTGTTTTTCTGGGTCTGATATTCTCGAATTCCTTCTCCCAGAAACGCAGCAGGGAGACATTGACCGCGAAATGGTCGGCTACTTCCTGGATGGAGTAGAAGAGCCGTTTCTCATCGAATCGGATTGGTTTCTTTCGTTTACCCATAATTTTGGTTGTCAGTAGTCAGTAACTCAGTTTTTCGTGAACTTTCAAAAATACTGTTTTCTGCAAGAAACGACAAATTTATTCGTCCTTCGCCGGGGCAGACGGTCTTATTTCTTTTTAACGATATAGATCAGAGAGCTCGATTGCTCCGGCTTGCGCAAAGATCGCAAAAAACCTGTCGCTCCCACCCGGAATGCTCTGCCATATTGTTTCCACAGGTTGCTGCCCTTGTACTTCTCACTCAGCATTGAAATATAGAAGGCATCAAGGGGCATGCGGTGAATATCAATGATTTTCAGATGATGTTTGTTGAGCAGTTTTTCAATGGCGTCAGGGGAGAAATGCCAGAGATGCCGGGGTACATCGTATGCTGCCCAGAATGTTTGATAGAAGTGCGCGTCGTAAGCGTGGTGGTTGGGCAGCGCAATCACCATGGTACCATCGGGAGTCAGGATCCCGTTCATCTTTTCCAGGCTTTCATTCAGCTTTTCCAGATGCTCCAGCACATGCCAGAGTGTGATCACGTGGAATGATGTGTCTGCAATATCAAAAAAACTTTTCTCATCTTTTACATCCAGCCCGAAATGGGTGATTGCATGCGTTCTTGCCAGGTCATTTTTCTCGATGCCGGCAACGGTGAACCCTCTTTCTTTGGCAGCCTGCAGGAAGTAACCGGTGCCGCAGCCGATATCCAGCAGTCTTCTGTTTTGACCATCGACGTACCGGTTGACCAGATTCATCTTTCGGGTCAGCATGTATCTCCTCATGCGGTGATAGAGCTTGTTGATCAATCCTTTATTGCTATCAGAATGAGAGATATAGTCAGGCGAGTCATAATATTTTCCGATCGTATCCTCAGCGGGGAAATTGTTTGTAAAACGAAAGCCGCACTTCCGGCAATCACACACCGGAAAAACCTCACCGCTTGAGAAGTGATCTGCAGCGTCAAAAACTTTTTTAATATCTCTGCTGCCACAGACAGGACAGCTTGTAAGGGTGATGATGGGCATATAGGATGATTGACATGCTCGTTTTATAGCATTGAAGCCGATTTCCTGATTTCGGCCAGACGTTCGGCAAATGATTTATCTTGTTTTGCTATACGCATATTGCATTTCAATTGCATGCGCATCAGTAAATCAGCATCTATTCCCAAGGCTGCTTCAAACATCATTGCCGTGGTTGGGGTGAGTGGACGTCGTTCATTTAATATGTGATTCAACATTTTATATGATATCCCCATCTGGCTGGCGAGTTTAGCTTGTGAAATGCCGCGATATTCAATCTCTTCTTTCAAAATTTCACCCGGATGTACGGGGCGTGCACAAATATATTTTTCCATAGTTGGTTTATTTATAGTGCTTTGATAATTCTAAAATATTACATATTGTTGCGACCGTTTCGGAGACGACCTGGCTGGTTTTGAACTCAATGCGATATTGGTTGTTTACGCGTATCGAAGAGATACCTTTCTTGTCTCCCTTCAGTACTTCATAATGTAATGAGTGAATACTCAATAGCTCTTCAATCTTTTCTGCGTTCTCAAGTATTTCAATACGAGACTGATATCGTTTGATCACATCAGGTTGGAACCTGTGCTTTTTGTCGGTTGTTCTCCCGAATTCGTACAATTCGCGCAGATACTTTTGAGTAAACTTTATTTCCATATTCAGCGTTTGACCGCGATAAAGATATGCGGTAAAGATAGATGATTTTTTTATTATCTGCAAAAAAAGTAGACATTTTAGGGATGTTTCGTTATCTGTAGCCGCATTAGAAGCTGATAAGGAATCATTCGGTTTTATTCAGCTGCTTGTGGATACGAAGTTTTTCGTGTATTTTTGCATTTTGTTTCGAAGCAAAAAATAGGAGTAAAAATGGAGAAAAGAATAACGGGAAACCAATCACTCCTGTTTAGAGGTAATCCGGTGCGCTGTTGCGCTTACTCCCCCAGCTTGTTGTGTATATGTTGCGCTTGATGCACCTGTGTTGTGCTTATTTTGTTTATGCCGGGCTTATCGTGGGCTTATTGCGTATACGCCAAGCATTATAATTTATAACAGACAACTTGTATGATGACTTCCAAAGAAATCCGCCAGTCGTTCAAAGACTTTTTTCAGTCGAAGCAGCACCAGATTGTACCCTCGGCGCCGATGGTCATCAAGGATGACCCTACGCTGATGTTCACCAATGCCGGTATGAACCAGTTTAAGGATATCATCCTTGGTAATGCTCCGGTGAAGTACCCGCGGGTGGCCGACTCACAGAAGTGCCTGCGGGTGAGCGGGAAGCACAACGACCTGGAGGAGGTGGGGCATGACACCTACCACCACACCATGTTCGAGATGCTGGGCAACTGGTCGTTCGGCGACTATTTCAAACGGGAGGCGATCGCCTGGGCATGGGAGTATCTCACCGAAGTGCTGAAGCTCGACAAGGAGCGGCTGTATGTCACTGTTTTTGAAGGTGCTGGTGATGAGAACCTTGAGCGGGACGATGAAGCTGCATCCTACTGGGAGCGATACCTGCCCAAAGAGCGTATTATCAATGGCAACAAGAAAGACAACTTCTGGGAGATGGGCGATACGGGTCCCTGCGGTCCCTGCTCCGAGATTCACATCGATATACGCCCCGACAGCGAGCGGGAGAAAGTGAGCGGGCTGGCGTTGGTGAACCAGGGGCATCCTCACGTCATCGAGATATGGAACCTGGTTTTCATGCAGTACAACCGCAAGGCCAACGGTTCGCTGGAGCCATTACCGGCGAAAGTGATCGACACCGGCATGGGTTTCGAGCGCCTCTGCATGGCAGTACAGGGCAAGCTGTCGAACTACGACACCGATCTGTTCCAGCCCATCATTCGCAGGATCGCGGAGATCACCTCTTATCCCTACGGTGAGGATGCGAAGAGGGATATCGCCATGCGGGTCGTTGCCGACCACCTGCGCACCATCGCTTTCTCGGTCACCGACGGTCAGCTACCCTCCAACGCACGGGCAGGTTATGTGATCCGCCGCATCCTCCGGCGTGCCGTGCGTTATGGCTATACTTTCCTGGGGATGCATGAGGCGTTCATCTACCGGCTGGTACCCACCCTGATCGAGGTAATGGGTGATGCCTATCCCGAGCTGCAGGCACAGCGGACGCTGATTGAGAAGGTTATCAAAGAGGAGGAGGAGTCGTTTCTCCGCACCCTGGAGACCGGTATCAGGATGCTGGAGAAGAGTATCCCTGAGAGCAAAGGTGAATATCTCAGTGGTGAGGTAGCTTTCCAGCTCTACGATACCTATGGCTTTCCGATCGACCTTACGGAGCTGATCCTGCGGGAGCATGGCATGCGAGTCGACCTGGCCGGATTCGATGCTGAGATGCAAAAGCAGAAACAGCGGGCGCGAAATGCCGCTGCTACGGAGACGGGCGACTGGATACAGGTGCACGAAGGTGAGCCGGCGTTCGTGGGTTACGACGAAACGGAAAGCAGCACGCGCATTCTCCGCTATCGTGCCGTGAAACAGAAGAACAAGCACTATTATCAGCTGGTGCTCTCCCGTTCACCCTTCTATGCCGAGATGGGGGGACAGGTGGGTGACAGTGGTACCCTTACAGCGGCTGATGGAAGTGAACGGATCCCGATCTTCGATACCAGGCGGGAGAACAACCTGGCGTTGCACCTCACCGATAAGCTGCCCACAAACCTTGAAGGGGAGTTCATTGCACGCATCGACGAAGAGAAACGCACCGCTACCGAATGCAACCATACCGCCACCCACCTGATGCATGAGGCACTGCGTGAGGTACTCGGCAACCATGTGGAGCAGAAAGGATCGTATGTCTCTCCCGAGGTGCTGCGGTTCGACTTCTCCCACTTTCAGAAGATGACGCCGGAAGAGATCCGTGCCGTGGAGAAGAGGGTGACCGCTGCCATCAGGAGCGACTACCCAATCGAGGAGCATCGCAATGTTCCCATTGAAGAAGCCAAAGCAGAGGGAGCAATGGCGCTCTTCGGTGAGAAATATGGTGAGGAGGTGCGAACGGTTCGTTTCGGATCCTCCATCGAGCTGTGCGGTGGCACGCACATCTCCTCCACCGGCCGTATCGGCACCTTCCGCATCGTGAGCGAGGGAGCCATCGCCGCCGGCGTGCGCCGCATCGAGGCTGTGACTGCCAAGGTATGTGAGGAGTACCTCTATGCCAAGGAGGATGCGATACTTGAGATCAGAAAGCTGCTCAATAACGTACCCGATATCATGCAGGGGATACATCGCCTGTTGCTGGAGAACGAAGAGATGAAGAAACAGCTGCAGGAGTTCATGAAAGAGAAGAGCGAGCAGCTGCGGAAACAGATCATCGAAAAGCGGGAAGAGATGAACGGCATCACCCTGTTCCGTGTGGAACTGCCGGTGGTGCTGCCCGATGTGATGAAAGATATCGCATTCCAACTGAAATCGCAGTTTCCCGAGAGGATGCTCTTCGTGGCCGGCACCATGGCGAACGGCAAGCCCTCACTCACGGTGATGCTGAGCGACGACCTGGTTGCCGAAGGGTTGCATGCCGGCAACATGGTACGCGAAGCAGCGAAGCTGATCCAGGGCGGTGGTGGTGGACAACCCCATTTTGCTACTGCCGGCGGGAAGAATGCCGAAGGACTGCATGCCGCCGTGGAGGCAATCGTGCAGCACCTGGCGCAGCACTGAAGATGCTGCCAGACCCCGCAGAAGAGAAACAGGGATCGTGAATCAAAGCCTGATCAGTGCCAGCAGCTGCTTCCACTGATCAGGCTTCTCTGTGGCAAAGCGGTGAACTTTACGGTCACGCTGCAGCTGCTTCCACCACTTGCGCCAGTAGAGGGCAAAGTAAAAGGTGGCCGGCATCAGCAGGAAGTAGGCGAGTGCCGGCAGCCATTCACCGGTGATGAACCGCACGGCGAGCGACTGCAACAGATCGAACAGTGGCACGAAGATGAGACCTGCGGCATATCGCACCGAAGCCACGAACTGCTTGTCTTTGAACAGTGTCTGCAGCTTCTTCTGAATCAATAGGGGGAAGATGCCGTTAAGGAATCCGAAAAGCATCACCGGAGTAGTGAGTAGCAGTGCAGCAGCGCGGCTTCTCAATTCTGCGCTCGTTCTGGGCTTCCAAAGCCGATCGGTTGATCGCAGTCCCTCCTCTTTCATCAATGTAACCGCCTCGCGGAACCCGGCCATCTTTGCTTCAAAAGCGACCTGATCCTGTTCCTGTAGCCGGTCCAGCTCACGCACGATATGGAGCGACGCCTGCAGAAAGTCATCTTTCCGTCCCTTGTAAAGCTCCTCTGCCAGACGGTCGCCGTTCCAGTCGATTGCACGGCGATAGGCTTCGTAATGCTCCTCATTCCGAATGTTCACCACCATCGACTGCAGACGCTCCTCCAGCTCCTGTCGGAGCGCGTTTACCGCCTGCACCGGGTTTTCGTAGTAGAGATCCCTGTATGAATGAACCTCTATCGGGGTGCCGAAAGTGACATAGACGTCAGAAAGAAAGCCGAAGATGTCGCGGTAGTAGATGGATACCGGCACGATCTGACTGTTCAGGGTGAAGCCCGTTGAGGCCTCCGTAGGCAGTACGATGCGGGGTACCGCCTTGCGTATGGGCAGCAGTGACTGTTTCGGGTTGTGTACCCCCTCGGGAAAGATCGCCAGGGTGTTGTTCCCTTTCAGGATCCGGGCTGCATTGTTGAAGGTCTCATTGTTCTTGTCCAGGTTATCTTTTCCGTCGCGGATGCGGAACACCGGCATGATGCGCATCCCTCTCAGGACCCATGCAATCAGTTTCTGCTTGAAGATGTCGGCCCGTGCCAGGAAGACCACCTGCTTCATGTGATAGCTGGCATATACCACCAATAGTGCGTCGATCAGTGCATTGCGATGGTTGGGAGCGAAGATCACCGGCCGCCGTTTCGATACATTCTCTTTCCTGCCGGTAATGACTATTTTATGGAAGTTGAGCCTCAGTGCGATATCAATGTGGAGTCGGGCAATCGTATAGCGGAAGTCGTAACGATATAGCATAGCTGGGATGTTTTAGAGGGTGACCGTTCTTGCGGGATGTTTGCGCCAGTAGAAAGCCAGGAGCAGCCCCGCTACAATGTGCCAGATGCCCCACCAGGCCGCGATGAAAGCCATACCGCCCAGGTTCAGCTCGGGGGGGAAGATGCGGGGGTTGAAGATGAGCGCCAGTCCCAGTCCAGAGTTCTGGATACCGGTCTCGATGGAGATGGTTCTACTGTTCAGCTCATTCACCCCGAAGAGATGCGGCAACGAATAGCCAGCCAGAAAAGCCAGTCCGTTGTGAATCAGTACCAGCAGGAAAGTGAGGTGGATGTAGCGGAGGAAGATGCTGAAGTTGCCTGCCATGGCTGCAGTGATGAAACCGATGAAGAAGATGATGGATGCGGCCTGAACGGTTGATTCCATTTTTTTTACAAACCGGGGGAACTTCAGCCCCACGATCATTCCCAGGATCACCGGGATACCGAGGATCAGGAAGACGGTACGGAACATCTCCACGGGATCGATGGTGATGGGCACTAACAGAGGGGAGTGGTTCGCGTAGAGGCTGCCCCAGAAAGCGAAGTTGAGCGGTGTCATGAAGAGGCTCAGGATGGTGGTAATACCTGTGAGGCTCACCGAGAGGGTGATGTTCGATTTTGAGATGGCGGAGATCAGGTTGGAGACATTCCCGCCGGGGCAGGAAGCCACCAGGATCATTCCCAGCGCTACCGAGTTGCTGGGTTGCACCACCAGCACCAGCAGGTAGGTGAGTGCCGGTAAGAGAAGATATTGCGCCACCACTCCCAGTAATACCGGTTTGGGGCGCATGATGACAACTCTGAAATGTTGTGGTTTGATGCCGAGCGCAACGCCAAACATGATAAAGGCAATGGCGATATTCATCAGGTTGACGCTCTCCTGGTTAAAGTTCAACCGGACATGGTTAAGGGGTTCCATATTGCCGAAAAGCGACATGATCGGGGCAATTTGCATACGCTACTTTTTGACTTTATGGTTGCAAAGATACAATTTTATTGAGCCGCTGAAAAGAATGGGGTCTATTTCCATCTGTTTGAATTGGATCACTTTCAGGTCTGTTGTAGCTGATCTCTCACCACGTATGAGTTATGCAATCTCTCTATAATTTCCTTATCTTTGTGTGACGAGAGATATCGATAAAAATGAACGACGATGAGCGCACCCCTTGCTGAGCGGCTCCGCCCGCAGAATCTTGATGAGTTTATCGGCCAGAAGCACCTGGTGGGTAAGGGTGCCGTGTTGCGCCGCATGATTGAATCGGGAAGGATCCCCTCCCTCATCTTCTGGGGTCCGCCGGGTGTGGGGAAGACCACCCTGGCCAACATCATCTCCAACACGCTGAAAGCTCCTTTCTACAAGCTGAGTGCCATCAACTCGGGGGTGAAGGATGTGCGGGATGTGATTGAAAAGGCGAAGAATGCCCGTTTCTTCGACAGTGCTGCCCCGATCCTCTTCATCGATGAGATACACCGCTTCAGCAAGTCGCAGCAGGACTCACTGTTGCATGCAGTGGAGACCGGCACGGTGACACTGATCGGAGCTACTACCGAGAACCCCTCGTTTGAGGTGATCCGTCCCCTTCTGTCGCGCTGTCAGGTCTATGTGTTGAAGTCGCTGGAGAAGGAGGATCTGGAGGTTTTGTTGCAGCGGGCGCTCACCGAGGATCTGATTCTTAAGGAACGTAAGATCAAGGTGTTGGAGCGTGATGCACTGTTTCGCTTCTCCGGTGGTGATGCCCGTAAGCTGCTCAACATACTTGAGTTGACGGTTGCTTCCGATGATGCTCCGGAGAAGAGCGAAGAGGAGCTGGTGATCACGAATAAGCTGGTGACCGAACGGCTACAGGAGAACCCGGCTGCTTACGACAAAGGTGGTGAGATGCACTATGACATCATCTCTGCCTTCATCAAATCGATCCGTGGCAGTGATCCCGATGCAGCGATCTACTGGCTGGCGCGGATGGTGGCCGGTGGGGAGGATCCCAGGTTCATTGCCCGCCGGCTGGTGATCTCCGCCGCCGAGGACATTGGCCTGGCCAATCCCAATGCGTTGCTGCTGGCCAATGCCTGTTTCGATACGTTGCAGAAGATCGGATGGCCGGAAGGGCGTATCGTGCTGGCAGAGACCACCCTCTACCTGGCCACCTCCCCCAAGAGCAACTCTGCCTACCTGGCCATCGACAAGGCGCTGGCAACCGTGGAGCAGAGCGGTAACCTGCCGGTGCCGCTGCACCTGCGCAATGCCCCTACCTCGCTGATGAAGGAGCTGGACTATGGGAAGGAGTATAAGTATGCGCATGACTACAAGGACAATTTCGTGCAGCAGGAATATCTGCCGAAGGAGTTGATGAAGAGCCGTTTCTGGGATCCACAGTCCAATCCCTCTGAAGTGAAGATGCAGGAGTGGATGCAGAAGCTCTGGGGAGATAAAAAGGGTTAGTACCAGTTGGCACCCCTGTCGTAAGGCGAGCTGCGCTGTTCATATTTCAAGTCTTGCAACAGCGTGGAGTTTGCGCGGATGGTGAAGTTGTAAGATTTGTAGGGCCCGATCGGGATGAAACTGGCCGACATGCTCCAGCAGTGCAGGTTACGGTTCACCGAGCAATTGATATTCGTAAACTTTTTAAGTTCAAAATTATAATCGGTGTTGAAGGTGAAGTTCCAGTTTTTTGTAGGTTGCAGCGAGCCGCTTAACCCGAAGTTATGGGTGAGTCGTCCTTTGTATTCCATCTTCTCCTTGTCGAACTCACCATAGCCATACCGCAACGAGTAGTTGAAGGATAGGTTCCAGTTGACCGCATTTTTCAGGTAGCCGTCGGGATCAAATTCGCCCATTGAGTTGTCTCCCTGGCTCATCGAATTGACTCTACCGGCCGTTTCATAGGGATTTTCCCCCATGGTGCCGTCGTCAGGCACCATGGCATTGGAGTTATCTGTATCATCCTCTTCGCTCTTTTCCCTGCTGAACAGCTTCTTGAAGGTATCCTGGTTGAGCGAGTAGGAGAAGCTGGTGCCGGTGTTCATCAGCTTACCGATGCCCTTGCCGTTGAGTGCCCGCAGCTTGTCCACCTGCCTTGGGTTACCGTTCTGGTCCAGCTCGTATAGGTAAGGATCCCAGGTGGCATTCAAGCTGAGGGTGTATGATTTGGAGAACTTCAGCCGGATGTTGGAGTTGATCATGCTCCATTTCATGGAGTCGGCCATCATGTTGTAGCTGAACCCGATGCCCAGGTCGTCGATCAGGCTGATTTTGCGCGTGCCGGTGGAGTCGCTGTCGTCCCGTATTTTCATCTCCAGGTTGTTCTTGAAGTCGAAGCCGATGCTTCCGCTTTCCCCCCTGGGGGCGGTACCGAACATCATGGAGGAGTAAGGGGAGTAGGTATATTCCACATCTTCACCATATTCGTTCTTGTAGGTGTAGGTCTCATAAAAATTGTACTTCGGGTCGCTGAAGTCGGGTCGGTAGCTGAGGCTGATGCTGGGTGAGAAGACATGTCGGATGGCCTGCACCTTGTCGCCGAACATCTTCCAGGGGGTGTACATCCCATAGATCTTGGTCTGCGCGCTGAGCGAGGCGTTGTAGTCGTAAACCCGCTTGAAGCCCAGCACGGTATCCACCGGTACATTTCTCCTGGCTATCGGGTCCCAGGCCTGCTTGTGGGCACCGGTATACCACCGTTCGGTGTAGTTGATGGAGGGAGACAGCTGGATGAAGTCGAACAGTGAGAAAGTGGCGCTCACCGGTATGTTGTGGCGCATGCCGTTGGTCCAGTCCCTCACCAGGTTAGACTTGAGGAACTTGTCCTCCTTGGTGGTGATGGAGTTGCGGAACTCACCGGAGTAGCTCATCGATATTTTTTCGTACCACCGCTCATCACCTACCGCATTCTTGCGCTTGAAAGGGTAGATGCGGCTCATGTTCATCGAGAGGTTGGGTAGCGTGGCGGCGATGGTGGAGTCGCGCGACACCTGGTTGATGCTCATGGTAGCCGAGAGGCTCCAGGGTGAGTCGGGGAAGCGCTGTGTGATGTTCACACTCGAGCTCTTGGTGTTGTTGGAGGCCTCGCGTGAGTAGAGGCGGCTGAGATCGCGATGGTTGTTGCGGCTGGTAGAGAAGTTGACGCTGGCCGATAGGGTGCGGTACATGTTGGCCTTGGGATCCTGCGAGTGCGACCAGTTGATGCGCAGGTCTTTGGCCACGGAGTAGGCCTCCGGCACCACATCTTTCAGTTCCCGTTCACCGATGACGGTGTTGAGATAGTAGATATTCACATTGCCGGAGTACTTATACCGTTTACGGTAGTTGGAACGGGCGCCGATACCCCATGACCCTTTTGTGTATATCTCGCCTGTCACGGCCAGGTCCACATAGTCATTCAAGGCAAAGTAATAACCGCCATTTTGCAGGTAGAAGCCGCGGGTCATTTCATCGCCGTAGCTGGGCATGATGATACCGGATGAGTAGGTAGTGGTGAAAGGGAAGAAGGCGAAAGGCAGCACAATGGGGAAAAGCGGCACGTCGGCCACCACCATCCAGGCGGGGCCGGTCACCACATCTTTCTCGGGTCGCACCTTTGCCTTGGAGAGGTTGAGGTAGAAGTGCGGGTGGTCGTGGTTGTCGCAGGTGGTGTACTTGGCGTTGCGCATGAAGAAGGAATTGTCGGCGTTCATCTTGGCTTCGTTGGCCACTATATGTCCTTCTCCCTGCTGTGTGACCACATTGTGTATGAAAGCCTTGCGTGTCTCGAAGTTGTAACGTACTTTTTTCATCTCATACTCGGTGCCACCCTCCGAGAATACCGGATAGCCAAACTCTTTTCCCAGTGAGTCCAGCCCGAAGGTAGCGGAGATGATGCTGCTATCCATGTCCATGGTGATCTGCTCCCCTTTGATTCCCAGCTCTCCATATTTGATGTCCGCCTCCCCGAAGAGGTAACCCATGTTATCGGCGGTGAAGATCATTGAATCTTTGGCGGTGTAAAAAACAGCCGCTTCCAGGATCTGCTTCTCAGTGGCTTGCAGTGAGTCTTGCGGGGTGGCCGTGAGGGAGTCCTGAGCGGATAAGGCGAGTGAATCCGGTGGTGTGAGCGTCAGGGAGTCAATCCCGTCTTGCAGGGTGTCGCTTAGAGCAGTCAGTGATCCGGCGGCCTCCACCAGTAGTGTTGTGTCAACCCTCAGGGTGCTGTCGCTTGCTGTACTGTTGGTGAGAGAGGATGAAAGCGTGTCACGATCAGTAAGCACCGTATCGGCCGGTAAAGCTTCCGATGCAGCGGGCTGACCTGTCTGATCTGCTGTGCTCGTGGCCTGTCGGACGGAGGAGCAGTGGATGAAGAATGTCAACAGGAGAAGAAGATATGTAACACGTAACAATCGCCTCATGCGGTATATGCAGATAGTCTCCTATGGTTTTTACCCGCAAAACTACTCATTAAAGAATAATTTTGCAGCAAAAATAATAAAAAGAAACTTAAGAGAGGCGGAATAGGGCTTTTTTAAAGAGGTTGAAGTCGTTTGGAAGGGGCATGGCCTGTTTTTTGCCCTGCATGAATGCTGCCAATCCATCTGGAATTTCCAATGCCTTGCCGGTGCACTCCTCCACTGTCTCTTTGAACTTGGCCGGGTGGGCGGTGGCCAGGAAGATACCCGTTTCACCCGGTTGCAGCCCCTCCTTCAGGGCCAGGTAACCACAGGCACCATGTGGGTCGAGCAGGTATCCTGTACGTTGTTTGGTTTCCCGGATGGTCTCTTGAATCTCCTCGTCGTTGTAACGATAGGCTGAGATATCGCCAGTGATGGCGCGATGGTCGTGTCCGTAGAGATCCAGGATGCGGTCGAAGTTGCTGGGGGCACCCACATCCATGGCGTTGGCGATTGTTTGTACCGACGATCTGGGTGAATATTTACCTGAAAGCAGATATTCGCGAAACACATCGTTACGGTTGTTAGCGGCGATGAATCGCTCCACGGGCAGTCCCATCCGCTTAGCAAAGAGGCCGGCGGTGAGGTTGCCCAGGTTGCCGCTGGGAACAGAGATCACAGTCCGTGCATCGGGATGGTGTTGCTTCAGTTGTGCCCAGGCGTGGAAGTAGTAGAACGACTGTGGCAGGAACCTGGCGACGTTGATGGAGTTGGCGGAAGTGAGGCACAGCTTGAGGTTGAGCTCCTCGTCCATGAAAGCGTTCTTCACCAGCGCCTGGCAGTCGTCGAAGGTGCCGTCCACCTCCAGTGCTGTGATGTTCTGCCCCAGTGTGGTGAATTGAGCCTCCTGGATGTCGCTCACCTTTCCGGAGGGATAGAGCACGAACACACGGATTCCCTCCACACCCAGAAAACCGTTGGCCACAGCGCTGCCGGTATCGCCGGAGGTGGCTACCAGCACCTTCACCTCGTCCTGCTGTTGTTTCTTCACAAAGTAAGAAAGCATGCGCGCCATAAACCGGGCACCCACATCCTTGAACGCGAAGGTGGGGCCGTGGAAGAGCTCCAGCACCCAGATGTTCTCCTCCACCTGGCGGAGTGGAATTTCGAAGCTGAGGGTGTCGGCAACAATGGCATCCAGTTCCTGTTGAGGGATATCTTCGCCGAAGAAAGAGCGAGCAACGGTCTGGGCGATCGCTGTCAGGTTCATTTCCTCTATTTCGTTAAAAAATGAGGAGGGTAGTTGTCCAATGGTTTCAGGCATATACAACCCTCTGTCGGGAGCCAGTCCTTTCACCACTGCTTCCCGCAGTGAAACGAGGGGGGCCTTTTTATTGGTGCTGTAATAGTGCATATTTTTTAGCTTATCGTTTACAGCTGGAATTATTTTCCGAATAATATTTTCATCAACTGGTCGCCCTGGAGCAGGCCGTAGCTGCCTTCGCGGGCTGCAAACTCGTCGTACGTCTGTACATAGTCGGCTTGTATATCCCTGTGCCAGATCAGAAAGGGAATGGCATCGCGGGTATGCGTACGGATGGCGCAGGGGGTGGGGTGATCGGGCAGGATGGCGATGGTGACCCGCTCGTTCCATTTCATTGTCTCCTCGTAAATTGTTTTGACGATCCGTGCATCGAGATATTCGATTGTTTTTACTTTCAGTGCCACATCACCCTCATGGCCCGCCTCGTCACTCGCCTCCACATGAAGGTAAACGAAGTCCCTGTCTTTCAATGCCTTGAGGGCAGCCGCTGCTTTTCCCTCGTAATTGGTGTCATAGAGTCCCGTGGCACCCTCCACCATGATCACCTCAAGCCCTGCATAGACCCCGATGCCGCGGATCAGGTCCACTGCCGAGATCACCGCACCGCTGCGGATGGGGTAGAGTTCGCTCAGGGGTCGCATCTGCGGGCGGTAGCCGGGCGACCAGGGCCAGATGCTGTTGGCCGGATGCTTTCCCTGGGCGATTCTTTTTCTGTTCACCGGATGATCGCGTAGCAGCTCCTGTGATCTCAGGATCAGTCTGTTCAGCGCGTCAGCGGTAGCTTCGGCATCAGGATGGGCAGCTTTGACCAGGTGGGGACGGAAGGGATGTTTTGGGATGTCGTGCGGTGGGGTGCACGTGAGCCGCTTGTCACCTCCCTGCATCTTCAGCAGGTGCCGATAGGAGACCCCGGGGTAGAAGTGGAAGATCTCATCACCCAGCTTTCCGTTCAGGAAGTGAATCAGCTCCTCGGCCTCCTCGCTGCTGATGTGTCCGGCAGAGTGGTTAACCAGTTGTTCGCCATTGATGCAAACGAGGTTGCAGCGCATGGCCAGCTCACCGGGAAGGATTTCCACCCCCATGCTGGCTGCTTCCAGCACACCTCTTCCCTCAAAGACGGAAGGGAGGTCGTAACCCAGCACCGAGAGGTTGGCAATCTCACTCCCGGGTGCAAATCCGTCGGGGACGGTGTTCAGCAGCCCGTTTCTTCCCATTCGGGCAAGCAGGTCCATATAGGGGGTCTCTGCTGCCTGCAGCGCTGTTTTGTTTCCCAGGGCAGGAATTGGCTCGTCGGCCATTCCATCGCCCAGAATGATGATGGTTTTATGCGTCATTTTATCGGATATTGGCAATAGAGATGATATCGGCAAAGACACCGGCAGCTGTTACGCTGGCACCGGCACCGTAACCCTTGATCACCATCGGGTACTCGTTGTAGCGTTCGGTGGTGATCATGATGATGTTGTTGCTCCCCTCCAGGTCGTAAAAAGGATGTCCCTTCTCCACCTCGCGGAGCCCCACTTCGCACCTGCCGTTGTCGTACGAAGCTACGAAGCGCAGTCTCTTCTCCTCCCTGGCCAGCTTCCGGCGGCGTTCCTCAAACGAGGCATCCAGTTCAGGGATGGTCTGCCAGAACGTTTCCAGGCTTCCCTCGAAATATTGTTGTGGGACAAACAGTTTTTTTACCACGTCCGACTGTTCGATGCGTGCGCCCGCCTCACGTGAGAGGATCACCAGCTTGCGTGTGACATCCTGTCCGCTCAGGTCGATACGCGGGTCGGGCTCGGCATATTGAGCCTCCACTGCCAGGCGTATAGCCTTGCTGAAAGGAATCTCCTCACTGAGCGTGTTGAAGATGAAGTTAAGCGTGCCGGAGAGCACCGCCTCCAGCTTCACGATCTTGTCGCCCGAATTGGTGAGCGAGTTCATGGTGTTGATGATGGGCAGTCCGGCCCCCACGTTGGTTTCAAAGAGAAACTTGACTCCGCTCTTGCGGGCTGTTTCTTTCAGGTGGAGATAGTTGTCATAGGCCGATGAGGCGGCGATCTTGTTGGCGGTGACCACCGAGACGTTCCTTGCCATCAGCTCACCGTAGAGCTCGGCGATCTGTGGACTGGCGGTGCAGTCCACAAATACGGAGTTGAAGATATTCATCTTCAGGATCTCATCCCGGATCAGTTCCGGGGAGCTCTTCATCCCGTGTTCCATCAGGTTGTCGAAGTATCCCTCCAGTGGAATGCCGTCGCGCGAGAAGAGCGCTTTTCGCCCGTTGGCGATGCCAACGATGTTGATCCGCAGCTTGTTTTGCTCTTTCAGTGTCTGTTGCTGCTGTCTGATCTGCTCCATCAGGCGGCTGCCCACGGTACCGGTACCGGTGATGAAGAGGTTCAGCTCCTGGTAGGGGGAGAGGAAGAAAGAGTCGTGGATCACGTTGAGCGACTTTTTAAGGTCTGTCCGCGAGATGACGCAGGAGATGTTTGTTTCGCCGGCACCCTGTGCGAGGGCGATCACGCTGATTCCATTTCTCCCCAGGGCGCCGAAAAACTTACCGGCGATGCCCGGCACATGCTTCATGTTCTGTCCCACGATGGCGATGGTGGCCAGGTCATATTCTACCAGGATTTCGTTGATGCTGCCCATGGCGATCTCCGGCTCAAACTCCTTGTTCAGTACCTTCTGTGCCGTGGGTGCATCCTGCGTACGAACACCGATGGAGGTGCTGTTCTCCGAGGAGGCCTGAGAGACGATGAAGACGCTGATGCCGTTGTCGGCCAGTGCGGAGAAGATCCGTTTGTTCACCCCGATCACGCCCACCATGCCGAGGCCCTGGATGGTGATCAGGGCAGTGTCGTTGATGGAGGAGATCCCTTTGATGATCTGTCCGTTGGGATTGGGAGCGATGTTACGGATCAGCGTTCCTTCACTTTCCGGACGGAAGGTGTTCTTCACCCGGATGGGGATGTTCTTGTGATATACCGGGAAGATGGTAGGGGGATAGATCACCTTTGCTCCGAAGTTGGAGAGCTCAATTGCTTCGGTAAAGGAGAGCTCCTCAATCACATAGGCCGAGTTGATGATCCTGGGATCGGCAGTCATGAAGCCATCCACGTCGGTCCAGATCTCCAGCACCGAAGCATTCATGGCGGCAGCGATGATGGCGGCAGTGTAATCCGAGCCGCCGCGGCCCAGGTTCGTGATATCACCATTCTCGCTGCTTGAGGCGATGAAGCCGGGGACGATAGCTACCTGAGGGGGCGGCATCTCGGAGAAGGTCTTTCGTATCAGCTGGTTGCAGCGAGCCAGGTCGGGCAGGTGATTTCGGAACTGCTGGCTGGTCTTAATAAAGAGTGTGGGGTCGTAGAGCTCTGCTCCTTCTATCACCCGGCTGATGATCAGTGAGGAGAGGCGTTCTCCATAGCTGACGATCTTATCGGAGGTCTTTTGAGAGAGGTCGCCAATCAGGAAGACCCCCCGCAGGATGTTACGCAGCTCCTCGAAGAGTTGCTCTGCTTTTTGGGCGACCTCTTCACGCTGGCCTGAGGGGGCAACCATCTTTTCAATGATCTCCCTGTGACGCACGATGATCTCCTCGAGGAGGCTCTTGTATCCGGCGTTGTTGTTCAGCGCAAAGTCGGCAGCCAGCAGCAGGCGGTCGGTTACACCACCCAGGGCGGAGACTACTACGATAACCGGCTCTTTTTCCTTTTCTATGATCTGCTTGACCAGCTGTAAGCTGTCGGGACTACCCACGGAGGTTCCTCCGAATTTCATCACTTTCATCGTGTATGAATATATGTTACCGTTCAGAAACGGGGTTGAAAAAAAAATTGTGAATTGTAAACTGCAAACCGGTCGATTTGCAAATGGCAAGCAGCGTTGCCGTGCGGTTGTGAAGCATTACATAACCCCCCAAGGGGTCATGGTCATTGAAGTGGTGAAGTATGTTGAATACAGTCTCTGCATTGCGAACATATTAATTTGATGCAAAGGTAACGGAATAATTGATAAAATGAAAGAAAAAGCAAAAAAAGATAACCTAAAACGCAATCTCATCATCTACAACGGCTAAAGCATCGCCATTAAGGTGGATGTTTTGCCTGATGATCACGCTACCTGCCTTGATCTCTTTGGGATATCGGAACGACAATCAGTTTGAGGTCGTGTCCCCACATCATATCACGGTTTACCTCCATCTCCTGTTCTTTTGCCGCTCTTCCTCTGCCAGCGTAATCGTCAGAAAAGGTTTCGGGTAAATCGAAAGTTTTGTCGTCGTTCAGGTTTACATATTCAGGTGCCGGCAGCCAGTTGCGGTGGGCGCTTTTTGGTGATAGAGCACACAGAACGATTTCACCGGGCCGCGTTTGTTTTTCAGCCCGTATCCGTAAGCGTTGATGGCCTGATAGGCGTGATCATCGCTCATGATGAAGATGATGTTTGGCCGTTGGGGCTCTTTCTCCTGGTTCCGGCAGGCGCCAGGTAATGCCAGGGAGCCGAGGGCGGCCCATTTCGCCGGGATAACCAAGTTATATCGTTTCCTGGCGTCTAAATTTAAAGTTGACGCAAATAAACATTTTACCTGTGGTATGAATGGTTTACCGGTACGTTTTTATTTCAAAAGGTTTTTGAATAACCAGTTGTTTTTCTGCTCCTGTTGCTCGGGGAAAGTCCAGTGTTGGGTTTCCTGGAAAAGGTGTAACTCTTTGGGTGCGGTAATAACATTATAGGCGGCGTGCATCGATGTGGGCGGGCATACATTGTCGTTATATCCCCAGCTATACCACCCGGGCACTTTGACGAAGCGGGCAAAATTCACCACATCGTAATATTTTGAGGTTTCCACTTTTTCCGGTTTATTGGTGAAATTGTCTTTGAACATGTGAGGCCATCCCCCGGCACGGCCGTGCAGATAGCCGGTTAAGTCGGAAAGAGCCGGGTAGAAGGCTGCCAGATAATCGATACGGTTGTCCAGTGCTGCGGTGATAATGGAAAGCGCTCCACCCTGGCTTCCGCCTGTTACCGCGATATCCCGGCCATTAAAACATTCGAGTGACTCGATAAAGTCCACTGCCCTTACACAGCCGAGGTAAACGCGTTTGTAATAATAATTGTCTTTGTCGTCCAGATTGGCGATCTGGTAGCCATTGAGCGCACCGGTACCCAGATTGTCGTAAACCTTTTGTTCAAGGTTCACCGGAATACCGTGAATGCCGATCTGGAAGGTGATGAACCCGTTTTCTGCACTCCATACATCGCCGTAGTAGGGGCGGATACCTGCACCCGGGACATGCAGGATAGCCGGATATTTCCCTTCGGCCTTGGGTTTACATAAGATGCCGTAAATCTTACCTTTGATATTGTCGATGCTCACATGATACACCTCCACTTTGTCGGTGCATCGTTCGGGCATCAGCGTGAATACAGGTTTCATGGGTATTTTGGCTAATTCCGTTTTAGCGTCATCCCAAAACTGTTCGAAGTCGGATGGCAGTGTCGTGGTCGGCTTAATCTGTTCCGGAGAAAAACCGGCAGTCGCGTAGGAGGAGTAGGTTTTTCCATCTACCTCTACCGATGCGTGGCATCGCAAAAAACCGGCTTCAGTAAACTGTTTGGCTTTTACCGTAGCTCTTCCTTTCTCAAGTATTACGGTTTTCTCTTCCCATGCATCCATCAATTCGGGGCCAATACTGTATCTCACGTCAATGCCTTCCAACGGAACATTGTTTTTCAGCACCGTGATCTGAAATTGCGCCTGTTCGCCTTTTTCATAGGTCCAATCGGCTTTATCGGGTGTCACGATCACTTGTACCAATTGCCTTGCAGGCTGAGAAAATGACTGTAAACAAGTAAATAAAATAAAGAAACAGGGTAAGAATAGACGATTTTTCATACGATAATATTTTATTCTTTTACATTAAGGTCGTATGGAACTTTTGCGTTAAACGAGAGCAGTGTAAATTTACTTACACTGCCGAGTGCAGCAAAAGTCTAACTTTAGTGAACTCGCAGTTATCATCTGCTTGTGTGAAAAACATGTTCATGCTCGTTTCAGCTGATTACCTGGAATCCGCAATCATATTTTCTTAAAATGGAGCAAAGCATTATCAAATAAACAGTTGCAACGCTTTTCCGTTAAAAAAATTTTCACTAATTTTGGTGATTGCCACAACAAAATGCAGTGAATTTTCAGATTGTAAACATACAAAAAATATCAAACAACATGACTCTTTTTGCAGGAATTTCTTTTATAAACAATGAATTCGACCGTATCGGTCTTGGGAAACTGTTGACACTCAGCCCGGCATTACGGTATCAACCTGAAAATGAAGTGATTTGTGGTTAGTTTCATTTGTCCAGATGATCCTATAGGCCAGTTTAGATATTTGTTCCCGATAATATGCGCAATAGAAAAATTATTTATACTTTTGTTCGCTGCATCTATTCAAACGTTTGGCTGATCTTTTTTGGATCTTGTTTTCGAATCTCTGCTTCATCATCTTAAACGCGATAATCCAATGGCAAAAAAACAAAATCCCCAAATTCTTTCCCCCGAGAACTATATCCGTCAGAGAGCCCGCAATATGCCTATCTTCAAATGTTATGTCAATGATGGATGGGATGAGGGTGGTTTGGCGCAGGTAACCGTTTCCCGTTGTCATGTAAACGGAAATATTACCTTCTGTTCCTACCTGGTCGATCTCCACTGCCTGGGGATCAAAGATACCCTGTTTGACTTTAATATTCCCAAAGGCCTATTCGATGAATTTATCGAGGAGATGTCACAGGAATTTGAGTTGATTGAGTGCGATTATGTACTGGCACATAACATCATTTATGCCGGATGGGAGTTCGCTGCAGAAATAGGATTTAAACCCCACAAGGATTTTCTCTCCACCACGCAATATATGCTGGAAGAAGACAACGATACGATTCCGCTCCTTCAGATTAATTGCGGCG
Source organism: Porphyromonadaceae bacterium (assembly GCA_003517675.1). GTDB lineage: Bacteria > Bacteroidota > Bacteroidia > Bacteroidales > Dysgonomonadaceae > Proteiniphilum. Next base: position 21,842 of record DPAC01000095.1, read on the forward strand.
ATACCGACGGCAAACCCCTCTATATTCATGGGCCCTTTGAGGATGAGGCCATGGCCAATCGTATTATCAACACATTGGAAAAGAATGTTGGAGCAGGGAATTATCATTATATAGTACTGGGTGAGGATTTGCTCTTTGATGATTGGGATGAAGAAGCAGACGAAGAGGATGATGATTATGACGACGATGAATATGAGGGTGACGTGCCATCCGAGGATTGGGAAGAGGATGCTGAAAACCCACCACTTGGGGATGAAAATCGATGATCAACTTTCTATCCGTTCGATGTCTGCTTTATCATTCTTCCCCTTCCGTGATGGATGTTGTAGCTCATGTTTCAATGGAAGTTCTCTTTTTGGGATTATCGGCTGCTTTCCTGCTGCGAAGTGATTTGTGGGACACTGCTGAAAAGTGTGAGGGCGACAGTTCCACGCATGCCCGGAAGAGTGCACGCAGATGTTCCTCTTTCCCTGCCAGGTATTTGCCTGCCCAGGCAACGGTTCTGCCGGCATCGAGCGCTTCACGGATTGCTTCAGGAGTCCGTTCACTTGCCATCACCAGCGTCATGGAACGATGCACGTAATCCTTGTTTCTGTCGTAGTCATGTGCCACCAGGTCGATCCACTCGTACGATCCCTCAATGCCGGGTTGTCATCCGGGATGGTTCCAGAAGATAAAGGCTTTCTGTTCAGCAGTTTTCATGACAGCTGCCCGATCCATTTTGCTGGATCTCTCTTCAATAAAACCCGAAGCATCGTCGATAAAGATGGCGTTAAAATGTCCGGGAGGGGTGTTGCGGGTGATCTCACTCCCTTTAACCAGGATGAGGTTGTTTTTCGCGGCGTCATCCTTCAGCAACTCATATCCACGGTTGTGAGCCACCTTCACATCTTCCCTTTGGGGAGTGTATTCAATGTGATCGGTGATGGCCAGTGCATCGAGGCCCTCTTCCCATGCCTCCTGATTGCGAACGTTGGGCCATACATGGCCGTCAGAAAAAACGGTATGCGTATGGAAGTCGCATTTCAGTACTTTGTATCCCCTCACATCGGGGATAATAATGTTTTCCCGGTACACGGGGCGGCGGTTTTCATCGAGATAAAGCATCCCGTTGCCGTCGTTTCTCTGTGAATAGGCAAAGGTGGAGACAAAAATGAGTCCGAACAGCAAAAGTTTTCTCATAGCAATTATTATTTGGGTGCCCTCTTCCGGCACCTGCAACACCTGACCGCAGGATCGTATTTGTTACTTTGAGGGATTTTTCTTTTTGTAAATCACGAAAAATATAAGTACCGCTAAAGCAGTTAAAAATCCCGTACCATAAGATATCGGCTTGGAGAGCGCAAACCCTTCCGGAGCCAGCATGATATAGGTTGTCACAACAGAAGTCATAAACAGCGCCGGCAGTAATGTTATCCAATATGGCTTTTTCTTTTGCAGCAGATATACCGTAATGGTCCACAGCACCACGGTGGCGAGCGTCTGGTTGGCCCATGCAAAATAGCGCCAGATGATGTCGAAGTTGATTCTGGTCAGTAAAAAACCGACTGCAAATAATGGGATGATGATTATCAGGCGGTTACGGATCAGCTTCTGTGGCGTTTTAACAAGGTCGGCAATCGTCAGTCTTGCGCTTCTGAAAGCGGTGTCGCCCGACGTGATTGGTGCGGCCACGACTCCCAAAACGGCCAGGACGGCCCCAAAGGTTCCCAAAAGGGTGTCTGACACTTCGTTTACTACCCATGCCGCATTTCCATTCTGTGCGATCATCACCTCGTTCAGCTTATCCACACTGCCGAAAAAACTCATGCTGATGGCGGCCCAAATCAGGGCGACAACGCCTTCGGTGACCATGGCACCGTAGAAGACCTTTCGTCCCTCTTTCTCATTCTTCAGACAGCGCGCCATGAGTGGCGACTGCGTAGCGTGAAACCCTGAGATAGCGCCGCAGGCAATGGTAATGAAAAGCATGGGGAATATCGGAAACCGCTCTTTGTCGTAATGAAAATTCCGGAAGTTTTCCGCGTTCAGTTCGGGAATCTGATACCCCTGCACCAGAAGCGCGATGATCAGGCTGATCGCCATGAAGATCAGGGCGAACCCGAAGATCGGGTAGATTTTCCCGATGATCTTGTCGATGGGAAGCAGGGTCGCCAGGATATAATAGACGAAGATGACCCATACCCAGAAGGTAAAATCGAGCGATGTAGAGGTAAGTCCGGCGAGCAGTCCGGCCGGTCCGGAAATGAAGACGACTCCGACAAGTATCAGCAAAATAATCGTGAAAAGGGTCATGATCTGCTTGGCATATTTTCCCAGGTAGATACCGATTATTTCGTTAATGCTCTTGCCATTGTGCCTGACGGAAAGCATTCCGGAAAAATAGTCGTGCACTCCTCCCGCAAAGACCGTTCCGAATATAATCCACAGAAATGCGACCGGTCCCCACATCGCACCGGCAATGGCGCCGAATATCGGTCCCAGCCCGGCGATATTCAGAAATTGAATGAGATACACGCGCCACAAGGGCATCGGTACGTAATCGATCCCATCATTCAGGGTGATTGAGGGCGTAGGCCGGCCGGCATCGACCTTCATCACTTTATCCAGAAATCTGGAATAAAAGATGTAACCGGCTGATAAGATGGCCAGGGAAATCAGGAAAGTAATCATTTTCTTTTACGTGTAGTTTTCTATTGGAAGTTTGCATGAAAGTGATTTCTATTCAATTTCAAGTATCTGCTTTTTGCTTAATAATTTCTCCTTTAACAGTACGTAGTCGATATCCTGAACCGCTTCTCTCCGGTCAATTGCCATGCTGGCAGCGGTGGCAGCGGATTGCCCCAGAATCATAAATACCGGCTCCATGCGGATCGAGCCAAAGGCGATGTGGCTGGACGAAACACAAACAGGTACCAGTAGATTGGTGCATTCCTCCTTATTCCTGCACTACGTGACCTGCCTCAGGGAATAGGTCCGCTGTCGATGGTTCACGGTCTATTTTACCAGATGATCGCTGCCTGGGAAACTTTAGGGCCGAAATATACAAAAAAATGAAATAAAATGTCTCCCCTGTTACCATATTGATAGATTTTTCTGAAAATATGTGCCAATATAGATATTTCCTTTGTGGCAAAAGGATGAAGCAAAGATCAAGAAAAAACAGGTGAAACGGGTACTAAATCATAACTTATTATTACTTTTGCAGTTGCAGCAGGTCGGTTTGTCGCTGCGACACCCTTGTCGCAGAGGAAAGTCCGGGCAACGCAGAGCGCCATACTTCCTAACGGGAAGCTGTTCGTGAGGGCAGATGAGCGTAACAGAAAAAAACCGCCGCGGCCTTGTGCCGGGGTAAGGGTGAAAAGGTGGGGTAAGAGCCCACCGGGTGCCGTGGCAACACGGCATGCCGTACGCGTTATGGGTTGCAAGGCCATGTATACCGGATAACAAGGGTTGCTCGCCCGATGCCGGGGGGTAGGCCGCTAGAGGCTGGTGGTGACACCTGTCCCCAGATAAATGACAGACACCCCGTCTTGAACGGGGCACAGAACCCGGCTTACAGACCAGCTGCTTTTTTTATGTAACTGACCCAGGAATGGCAAGAAGAAGGAAGCAACGCGACTATGACGAAGAGGAGAAGCCGGGCAGGCTCGAACGGATGAAGATCCGGATGAAGAAGCTGCTCCAGTTCCTCTCCTATGGTATCTGGCGGCAGAATCCCGAAACGCTCTCCAACAAGAAGAATATCCTCTACAACATCATCAAGACGATGATCCTCACCGTGCGCAATGTG
>DPAC01000068.1 GCA_003517675.1 Porphyromonadaceae bacterium
GAGAACCTCTCCAAGTCGTCACAGAAGATCATGCGTGCACACCAGGAGAGACGAAAACAAGAGGAGGGAAGCATATGGTAGCAAGAATGAAGAAATTCACTTTCCTGGTCTTTCACAGGGATTATGACACTTTCCTGCATGAGCTGCGGGAGCTGGGGATGATCCATGTGGTGGAACAGGATCGAAAGGCACTCGACAGCGAGGAGTTGCAGCACTTCATGGCGGAGACACGCCGACTAAACGAAGCGAAGAAGATACTGGAAAAAGCGATCGACAAGAAGTCGCTCCTGCCACCCAATGATGTCAGCGTGGAAGAGGGAATGTTGATTCCCGATCGCATCGCTGAGATTGAAAATGAGAAATCGACGCTGGCACAGCAGTTGCAGGTAAGCCTCCGGGAGCGTGAAGCACTGCGTCCCTGGGGCAACTTCGACCCAGGGTATATCGCGCGACTGGAAGAGGCAGGCTACTACGTCAGCCTCCTCATCGTGCCCGACAGGAACTATAATCCGGAATGGGAAGAACAACATAACGCGCTGGTCATCAGAAAAGAGGGATCGAAAACCTATTTCGTCACCATTACCAAAGAAGATAACTTGGCAGACAAGCTCAACCTGGAGGAGATGAAACGACCCGAACTGTCGCTTCAGGAGCTCGACAAGCTAATTGCCGAACTGAAAAAACGAATCAGCGACAAAGATGAGGCACTGAGGCAGCTGACGGCCGACCTGCCCTCACTGGAGGCAGCCATCAAGGAACTGAACACCCGCATCTTCTTCACCCGTGTAGCCCAAAGCGCCACCCATGTGGCCGATGAGAAGCTGCTGATGCTGCAGGGATGGGCACCAGCCGCGAAGGAGAACGACATCGCAGCCTACCTGGAATCCAAAGAGAGCTACTTCGAGACTGCTGACCCGGAACCTGAAGATGATGTCCCCATCCTGTTTGCCAACAACCGGTTCACCCGACTCTTCGAGCCGATCGCGGAGCTTTATATGTTGCCCAAATACAACGAGATCGATCTCACGCCCTTCTTCGCCCCATTCTACATGATCTTCTTCGGTCTCTCGCTGGGTGATATCGGCTACGGTACTTTCGTCCTGGTCGCCTCCACCCTGGCGTTGATCTACATGAAGAAGGCCGGCAAATCGATGCGGGGCATGCTGCGGCTGGGACAGGTACTGGGTGCCTCCACCATGGTGTGTGGCCTGCTCACCGGCGGTTTCTTCGGATTCAGCATCTACGAGACCAATATCCCCTTCTTCCAGAATATGAAGGAACAGGTCTACTTCGACAACCAGCAGATGTTTGTGCTCTCACTCATCCTGGGTGTGATACAGATCCTCTTCGGTATGATCCTGAAGATCTTCAACCGAATCAAACAGTTCGGCTTTCGATATGCCCTCTCCACCATCGGATGGGTGGTGCTGTTGCTGAGCATGATCGTGGCATACCTCTTCCCGTCGCTGCTGGCAATGGGAAGCACCCCTCACCAGATTGTGATGGGGGTGGCAGCCATCCCGATCTTTTTCTTCAACTCACCGGGAAAGAACCCGCTGCTTAACCTGGGACTGGGACTCTACGACACCTACAACATGGCAACCGGATTGCTGGGGGATGTGCTCTCTTATGTTCGTCTCTTTGCGTTGGGCCTCTCAGGTGGCATCCTGGCCAGTGTCTTCAACAGTCTGGCATTGGGGCTGAAGCCGGACAACGTGGTGACGGGGTCGCTGGTGTTCCTGATCATCTTCCTCTTCGGTCATGCAATGAACATCTTCATGAATGTGCTGGGTGCCATTGTTCACCCCATGCGTCTCACCTTCGTGGAGTTCTACAAGAACGCGGAATTCACAGGCGGAGGAAAACGTTACGAACCTTTTAAAAAGTAGGTGAACAACATCCATAAAAATATGAAGTGAAGACAAAAAAAAGATTCAAATTATTAAGAACCAACAGAAAATAACAAACAAATAACAATTCACAACATGGACAGTAACTTATTAATTGCCTATATTGGCATCGGAATCATGATCGCTCTTTCAGGTATCGGTAGTGCCTACGGAGTTACCATTGCCGGTAACGCAGCAGTGGGCGCATTGAAGAAAGATAGCACCAAGTTCGGAAACTTCCTCGTATTGACGGCACTCCCTGGTACGCAGGGGCTCTACGGCTTTGCCGGATACTTTATGTTCCAGAGCATCTTCAACGTACTGACGCCAGAGATTTCAGCCATCCAGTCTTCAGCCGTGCTGGCCGGAGGTTTGGCTCTGGGGCTCATCGGTCTCTTCTCATCCATCCGTCAGGGACAAGTATGTGCCAACGGCATCGCCGCCATCGGACAGGGACACGATGTCTTCGGTAACACGCTTATCCTCGCGGTGTTCCCCGAGCTCTACGCCATTGTCGCGCTGGCAGGTGTCTTCCTGATCGGTACCGCCGTAGCCTAAGCGCGATAACAAGCAGCCTATCCAAGATCAATCAATTATGATCTCTCTGCGGACAATGCCAATGTCTTTCATCGAGGAGGGATCCCCCACCGGCTCAATATGTGTGGAGACAGTTACCGGCTCATCAAACAGGCCGATAATTGTCTCTTCCACATCATCGGCCCAGTCATGTCCCTGTTTCACGGTCCATTCACCGGGGACAAGCAGATGCAATGATATAAACTTACGCTGTCCCGCCGTACGGGTCATCAAAGAGTGATATTCTATTTGTTTTTCCTGCAATGAATCCAGATAGACCCTTATTTTCCGCAGGTCTTCCTCCGGGATAGTGGCATCCATCAGGCCGCTGGCAGAGCGGCTTATCAGCTTGTATCCGGTATAAAGAATATTGATTGCCACCAGGATGGCGATGACAGGGTCGATCATCAACCACCCGGTAAATTTCACAATCACGATGCCGGCAATCACACCGACCGAAGTCCATACATCGGTCATCAGATGTCTGCCGTCGGCTTCCAGGAGGAGCGATCTCTTTTCCTTCCCGTTTTTGATTAAAATGAGCCCCACCACCAGGTTTACTAGCGATGCCAGAAGTGAGAACAACAGGCCGGTGTTGAGATTCTCGAGAGGTTTGGGTTCAATGATGCGGGGGATGGCAGACCGGATGATGCTTAAAGCCGCAATAAGAATGAGCGCTCCTTCCATCGCACTGGAGAAGTATTCCGCCTTGCTGTGCCCATATTCGTGACCTTCATCTGCCGGCCTTTGGGAAATATGGAGCATGACCAGTCCAAATACAGCAGCGAACAGGTTCACGAACGACTCCAGCGCATCGGACATAAATCCCACCGATCCTGTAACATGATAGGCATAAAATTTCAGCAGGATGGTGACTACGGCCGCGGCAATAGAGAGATACAAAAACTTTGAGAGTGGCGTCTGTTTCATTGCAGCGAAATGCTTTATAAACAGACAAAGATAATCTTTTTACACACCTCATCCAATCCTCCCGGCAGTTTTTTTATGCCATTTCAGGATGCTCACTTTCACGCCTCATTGGGTGGCAAAACGGTAGCACCCGGAATCATTTAAATGATATAAAAACTATGCAATTTGATATGAAGAACAGGTTATTGTTTTTTTCGTTATCTTTGTCTTCCAATCACAAAACGCTGTAAGAAACTATGTTTGAAAATTTAAGTGACAGACTGGAGAGGTCGTTTAAGATACTGAAGGGTCAGGGCAAGATTACCGAAATAAATGTAGCCGAGACCTTGAAGGAGGTACGTCGTGCCTTGCTGGATGCCGACGTGAACTACAAGACCGCCAAGGAATTTACCGAGACCGTCAAGCAGAAAGCGCTGGGTCAGAATGTGCTCAATGCCGTGAAACCGGAACAGATGATGGTGAAGATCGTGCACGACGAGTTGGCTACCCTGATGGGTGGCACAGCTGTCGATATCAACATCAAAGGTTCTCCGGCAGTCATTCTCATGGCTGGATTACAGGGATCGGGAAAGACCACTTTTTCCGGCAAACTGGCTCATATGCTCAAAAGCAAACGGGGCAAAAATCCGTTGCTGGTTGCGGCGGATGTCTATCGTCCTGCAGCCATTGAACAGTTGAAGGTGCTGGGAGAACAGATTGGCGTGCCGGTGTATGCAGAAGAGGAAAACAAGAATCCGGTAAAGATTGCACAAAATGCCATTCAGTATGCCCGTCAGCACGGAAAGGATCTGGTCATTATCGACACTGCCGGACGTCTGGCCATCGACGAGCAGATGATGGATGAGATCGAATCAATCAAGAAGGCGGTCAATCCGCAGGAGATCCTGTTCGTGGTGGATGCGATGACCGGTCAGGATGCCGTAAACACGGCCAAAGAGTTTAACCAGCGACTCGACTTCAACGGTGTGGTGCTCACCAAACTCGACGGCGATACCCGCGGCGGGGCAGCACTCTCCATCCGCTCAGTGGTCAACAAGCCCATCAAGTTTGTCGGTACAGGTGAGAAACCGGACGCCATCGATGTGTTCCACCCCGAGCGTATGGCCGACCGAATCCTGGGGATGGGCGACATTGTCTCACTCGTGGAGAAAGCGCAGGAGCAGTATGACGAAGAGGAAGCGCGGCGCCTGCAGAAGAAGATAGCGAAGAACCAGTTCGACTTCAACGACTTCATCGCGCAGATCCAACAGATCAAGAAGATGGGTAACCTGAAGGACCTGGCATCGATGATTCCCGGTGTGGGCAAACAGATCAAGGACCTGGATATCGACGACGATGCGTTCAAAGGTATTGAAGCGATTATCCGCTCCATGACACCTGCAGAGCGCAGCAACCCCGAGATCCTGAACGGCAGCCGCCGTGCGCGCATTGCCAGGGGGAGCGGCACCAACGTACAGGAGGTAAATAAACTGATCAAGCAGTTCGACGAGACCCGCAAGATGATGCGAATGATGACCACCGGTGGTGGAAAACAGGTGATGCGGAATATGCGGAGAAGGTAAATTGATAAGCGGTAAGTCGTAAGCTGTAAGCTGTAAGCGGTAAGCGATAAGCTAAAAGCTAACAGCTTAAGGCTTAAGGCTTAAAGCTTAAAGCTAATAGCTAAAAGCTAAAAGTAAAAAATAAACACATGCAATTGATCGATGGAAAAGCGGTTGCCGCACAAATCAAGCTGGAGATAGCTGAGGAGGTGGCACAGATAAAAGCTGCCGGGGGCAAAACACCCCACCTGGCAGCGGTGCTGGTGGGTCACGACGGTGGCAGCGAGACCTACGTGGCCAACAAAGTACGCGCCTGTGAAGAGGTGGGATTCAAATCGACGCTCATCCGTTATGAGGAGGATGTGACCGAAAAAGAGCTGCTCGCTTGCGTGGAGCTTTTGAACAAAGATGCCGATGTAGACGGTTTTATCGTTCAATTGCCTTTACCCGGACATATTTCCGAAGACAAAATTACCGAAGCCATCGATTACCGGAAAGACGTAGACGGCTTTCATCCGGTAAACGTGGGACGTCTGTCGCTCGGCATGCCCTGCTTTCTCTCGGCTACGCCGGCCGGGATCATTGAGCTGCTGCGGAGATACAACATAGAAACCAAAGGGAAGCACTGTGTGGTGTTGGGGCGCAGCAACATCGTTGGCAAACCGGTATCCATGCTGATGATGCAGAAGGCAACACCGGGCGACTGCACCGTGACTGTCTGCCACAGCCGCACGAGAAACATCAAAGAGATCTGCCTGCAGGCCGACATTCTCATCGCAGCCCTCGGTGTTCCGGAATTTCTGCGGGGGGATATGGTAAAAGAGGGATCGGTGGTGATCGACGTGGGTACTACGCGGGTACCGAGCGACAAGACCAAGTCAGGCTTCAAACTGACGGGCGATGTGGCGTTTAACGAAGTGGCACCCAAATGCTCCTGGATCACCCCCGTACCGGGTGGTGTGGGACCGATGACCATCGTTTCACTGCTCAGGAATACCCTGCTGGCAGGGAAAAAAGCGATCTACGTCTGACGGTTCCCGAGTTATTATTTCTTCACCTTGATCAGCAGGATGCCCACCAGCGTCCAGAAAATCTCACGGATCCGCTTGCAGAGACTCACAAAGACACCATAAGAGAGCGGTAGCGAGAGGATGCCGAAGACGATGACGATGCCCCCTTCGCGGGAACCCATCTGCATTGGCATAAAAAAGAGAATGTTACCGATCAGTGACTGGATCGACTCAATCAGCACACTCTGTCCCAAGGTAATTGGATGACCCACAGCCTGCATCATCACGATCACCTCCAGACAAAGAAAGAAACGGGTAAAAATCTCCAGTGAGAGCGAAAGCACAAAATCTTTTTTGCGGTTGCGGTAAAGATCGGCGATCAATGAATCCATCTGGTCAATCTTCTCCTGGTTATTTCTGCGGTATGCCCTCAGGCTTTTCCCAATAAAAGGGAGCCTGCCACCCAGCATCATCGCCCTGTCTACCCCACCCCGGGTATAAACCCTGTAAGCCCACACCAGCAGAAAGAAAGAGGTGGCAGCGGAGACGATCATACCCAGCTCCACCACATCAGAGAGCACCGGCACCAAAAAAAGGAGCAGAGGAATGGAAACCATCCAGAAGATGAAGTGAGAGACAAAGTGCATCATGGTGGAGAGTAGCACAGATGAGGTAGCCCGCTGGATACCGAGGGTGGATTGCAACTCGATGATCTTATAGGGTTCCCCGCCCATCAATCCGAAAGGGGTGATATAGTTGATGGCAAAACCGCTGATCACCAGCTTGAACAGTCGCAGGAAGCCGATATTCTTGGTCTCCTCACTTCCATCCTGCAGGATGATGTAGAAAGAGTAGGTGTTGAGCAGGTAAACCGGCACCCAGAGTCCGATGATAAGGACGAACCACCAGCCTGTCTGGCGGATATCATGCAGGATATTGTCGATCCCCGTTTTATATATCATGAAGCCCAGCGCCAAGGCACCGAGCAAAAAAAACAGATTCTGCGCTATCTTCGCTTTTTTTGCCATATAGGAGCGACCAGTAAACAACTGTGGCCCGATACGTGTAGTATCAGACCACAAAAATAGGGCTATTTCGTGAAAAAAAAGTATGAATCACCAAATTATTTCCGGAATGGGGGCTTCACCACCACGGCCTTCAGCATTCTGTTGCGCACGCTCACGAAAATCTCTGACCCGGGAGTAGCATACGCCGGTTTCAGGTATCCCATACCAATTCCTGTTTTCAACACAGGGGAGAGCGTTCCCGAGGTGACCACCCCGATCGGTTGTCCATCACTGTTCGTTATCTCATAACCTTTGCGCGGGATTCCTTTATCGGTCACTTCAAAACAGCATAGCTTACGGGGGACACCCTCTACTTTCTCTCTCTCCAGAACCTCTCGCCCAATGAACGGTTTCTCCGGGGTGAATCGGGTGATCCATCCCAATCCAGCCTGCAGGGGAGTGGTAGAGTCGTCCAAATCATTGCCGTAGAGGCAGAAGCCCATCTCCAGGCGGAGGGTATCACGTGCTCCCAAACCCACCGGCTTGATGCCAAAGGGTGCTCCCGCATCGAAGAGTGCATCCCATATCTTTTTCCCTTCTTCGGGATAGAAGTACAGTTCGAAGCCACCGGCACCGGTATACCCTGTATGGGAAATGATGACATTCTCCACACCGGCGAAACGGGCAGTAACGAATGAATAGTAAGGGATGGAGGAGAGATCAGCAGCAGTGAGTTTCTGCATCGTCTCCAGGGCACGGGGTCCCTGCACGGCCAATTGCGCCATATGATCGGATGCGTTCTCCAGTTCAGCCCCCATACGATTGTGTTGCCTACACCACTCCCAATCTTTATCAATATTCGCGGCGTTAACCACCAGGAGGTATTTCTCCGGCTCGTATTGATAAACGATGAAATCGTCCACAATTCCACCCTGCTCATTCACAAAACAGCTGTATTGAGCTTTTCCGGGCTGCAACCGTGAAGCATCGTTGCTGGCAATCATCTGCAGGAAAGAAAGTGCCTGAGGGCCTTTCACCCAAAACTCACCCATGTGCGACACATCAAACACCCCCACGGCATTCACCACCGTGAGATGTTCATCAATAATCCCTGAATATTCGATGGGCATGTTGTACCCTGCAAACTCATGCATCTTTGCTCCCAGAGCAATGTGCAGATCGGTAAAAGGTGTTGTCTTCATATTTGTAGCAATTTCATTTATTTTACCGTTATGCCTCTTTGGCAACCAGCTCTGCAATTTTCACAATTACCGCTGCAGCTTTCCGGAGTGATGGAACGGGCAGGAATTCATAGCGACCGTGAAAATTCATCCCACCGGCAAAGATGTTGGGACAGGGAAGTCCCATGAAAGAGAGACGGGCACCGTCGGTACCACCACGAATCGGCTTGATGTTTGGTTTGATACCAACCGACTCCATGGCTCGGGAAGCATAATCTACAACAAACATTACAGGCTCCACTTTCTCCTTCATGTTGTAGTACTGATCTTTCAGTTCCAGTGACAAACGGTTTTCGTATTGACCATTCAGCCGTTCCACCAGATCATTCATCAGTTGCTTTCGCGACTCGAATTTCATTCTGTCGTGATCACGGATGATGAAAGAGACCATCGCCTCATCCACTGTGCCGTTGATACCGGTCAAATGGAAGAATCCTTCATAGCCCTCGGTCTGCTCTGGCCGTTCCCGCTCGGGCAACATAGCCACCAGTTCATTTGCCACATGGAGGGCATTGATCATCTTACCCTTTGCATATCCGGGATGAACGTTACGTCCACGGATCGCTATCTTTGCCGAGGCGGCGTTGAAGTTCTCATACTCCAGCTCACCCAGCTCACTGCCATCCATCGTGTAGGCCCACTGAGCACCGAATTTGGCGACATCAAACTTATCGGCACCTCTACCAATCTCCTCGTCGGGGGTGAAAGCGATGCGTATTGTTCCGTGTTCAATCTCAGGGTGATCAACCAGATACTGCATGGCGGTCATGATCTCCGCAATACCTGCTTTATCGTCTGCTCCCAGCAGTGTGTTCCCGTCGGTGACAATCAGATCCTCTCCCAGGTGGTGCAGTAGCTCGGGGAAGTCAGAGGGTGAAAGCACCACATTATTCACCTCATTGAGCAGGATATCCTCGCCGTCATAGGCTTTTACGATGCGTGGGTTCACGTTTGCTCCGCTCA
>DPAC01000107.1:0-43021 GCA_003517675.1 Porphyromonadaceae bacterium
ATTGATTTTAAAAAGGCCTCTTTCGGAAGGCTACGCCTCAACCTATTCTCCGAAACCGGGACCGACAGCGTATATATTCATTTGGGAGAGGCGATGAAAAACGGCAGAATCGATCGTTCGCCGGGTGGTACCATCCGCTATTCACACTACATGGTGCAGCCCAAACAGGGGTGGAATACCTATGTGATTGCCATACGTCCCGACAAACGAAATACCGGCCCTCAGGCAGTGCTGATACCCGAATATATTGGCGAGGTAACCCCCTTTCGTTATTGCGAAATAGAAAACTATCATCACCCCCTGCAGGAAAAAGAGGTAGTGAGGGAAACAGCTTTCTATCCCTTTAACGAACACGACTCCTATTTTCACAGTTCCGACACGGTGTTGAACCAGGTATGGGAGATCAGCAAATACTCCATCAAAGCCACTTCATTTCCGGGGGTATACATCGACGGAGACCGGGAGAGGATCCCGTATGAAGCGGATGCGCTCATCAACCAGCTGTCTCACTACTGCGTAGCGCGCGAATATGGCATGGCACGTTACTCACATGAGTACCTGATTCACCATCCAACATGGCCCACAGAATGGATATTGCAATCGGTATTGATGGCATGGAATGATTATAGGTATACAGGAAACAAACAATCCCTGGAATATTTTTATGAAGACCTCAAAGCCAAAACATTGAGTAGACTCGCGGATGAAGAAGGGTTCATCAGTACCCGTACCGGGAAGGTGACCCCCCCGGTATTGGAATCGATTCACTTCAAGGGTGAATTGCGGGACATTGTCGACTGGCCGCACACCGGCATCCTGGGATTGGAAAAGGAAGAAGGGGGCGAAACCGACGGCTTTGTGTTTACCGAGGTGAACACGGTCGTCAATGCCTATCATTACAGAGCATTAACACTAATGGCACGTGTCGCGGAGGTGTTGGGAAAAGCGAGTGATCAAAAGTTTTATCAAGAACGGGCCACCCTGCTCAAACGGTCATTCAATGCACGTCTTTTCGATCAAAAGAGAGGCGTCTATGTGGATGGCATCGGAACAGATCACGCGTCACTTCATGCAAACATGTTTCCGCTGGCGTTCGGGCTGGTGCCTGAAAAACATGTCAGCAGTGTGCTGGAATTTATCCGTTCCCGAGGGATGGCTTGCAGTGTGTACGGAGCACAATTCCTGCTTGATGCCGTTTATGATGCACAAGATGCTGACTACGGGCTACAGCTGCTGACTTCTACCGGTGAAAGGAGCTGGTATAACATGATCCGTGTCGGTTCAACAATCACACTCGAAGCGTGGGACAACAAATATAAGCCCAATCAGGACTGGAACCATGCCGGGGGGGCTGCACCTGCCAACCTGATACCGCGCAAGCTGATGGGGATAGAGCCCCTGGAGCCGGGATTCAAAAAGATCAGAATCAAACCCCAACCCGCCTGGCTCAAACATGCCAACATCAAACACCCCACGATCCGGGGGAATATCACAGCAAGTTTTATCAACCGCCCAAACGAATCGTTCCGCCTCGAAGTCAGCATTCCGGCCAACACAACTGCAGATGTATATCTTCCGTTTTATTCAGAAGAGCAGAAAGTGCTTCTGGAGAACAAACCTGTGACTTATCACAGGGAAGGCGGGTTTTCAGTGATCAAGGGTGTAAAGGCAGGAAAATGGAGTTTTCACGTTTACCGCTAGAGGGGGACTAAAACTTCATCCTGCATATATGTGTTACTCACAACTCTATTGAAACTTTTTATTCAGAAACTAACTTGAAAAATATGCATATCAGCGTAAAAATAAAGCCTGCAACTTTTTATAAATATTTCAACAAAATGAAAACTTGCCTATTTTGCTTTCTGTTATTTTCCTTGCTATGGGGGAATATATCCGCACAAAACAACGTATTAGAAAAGCGTTTCGAGAACAATCTGATCAAAGATGAAATTAGCCGGGCATATGTCACCCCTGTAAAAATTATATGGTTATCGGATGACGAGGAGAAACAAGTGAAAAATCCGGACGTACTATTAACCAAGTTCGACGGACAGCTCTCAACCAGCGGAGAAGGGATGTGTGTGCTCCGGTCGGACGATGAAACACAGGCTTCGGTGTTACTGGATTTCGGAAAAGAACTGTACGGAGGAATAGAAATTGCAGCCGCAATAAGGGGCGAGAAAAAGTCGGTGCGGGTACGAATCCGTTTGGGAGAATCGGTTTCGGAAGCCATGAGCGATTGTATTGACAACAGCGTTCCCGGTATGGGTTCAGCCACCAATGATCATTCTTTGAGAGATTACACGCTGGAACTTCCCTGGCTGGGAACCGTAGAGGTGGGGAATTCCGGATTCCGGTTTGTGCGGATAGATCTGTTGGATAAAGGGGTTGAACTGCCGATACGGTCGGTAAGGGCAATCTTCCGGTACAGGGATATCCCTTATCTGGGTTCATTCAAATGCGATAACGAACGACTGAACGAAATATGGGAGACGGGGGCCTATACCGTTCATCTGAATATGCAGGAATACCTATGGGACGGAATAAAAAGAGACCGGTTGGTGTGGCTGGGGGACATCCATCCGGAGATCATGACGATAAATACCGTGTTCGGCGATCATGAAGTGGTGAAAAAAAGCCTTGATTTCGGAAGGGATACCACTCCCCTGCCCGGATGGATGAACGGGATCTCCTCTTATTCTTTATGGTGGATAATCTCACATCGCGACCTCTACCTGTATCATGGCGATCTCGATTACCTGAAAGAACAACAAGAATACCTGTCGGCTTTGATCCGCCAGATCGCTTCCAGAATAGGCCACGACGGCAGGGAGAATCTTGATGGAGGGCGTTTTCTTGATTGGCCTACCGCCAGAGATTCCATCGTAATCCATGCCGGACTCCAGTCTTTAACGGTAATGGCTATGGAAGCAGGAAAAGATATTGCCGGATGGTTAAACGACAAGGAACTCAAAGATACATGTACAAAAACATCAGAATTATTACAAAAATATCATCCGTCCGACCACGGAAACAAACAGGCAGCGGCATTGCTCGCATTGGCAGGCATATTGCCTCCCGACCAGGCTTCGCCGGTTATACTCAAAAACGGAGCCAATGATTTCGCCACCTTTTACGGTTACTATATGCTTGAAGCTTTGGCAAAAGATGGGAAATACCGGGAAGCAATGGACATTATTTCCGATTACTGGGGAGCAATGCTCGATTTGGGCGCCACCACGTTCTGGGAAAATTTCAATTACGAAGAACGGCAGAATGCCTTACCGATCGATCAACTTACCGACCCATCGAAGTTCAATATTCATGCCGACGGGGGCGATCACTGCTATATCGGCCTCAGAGCCAGCCTCTGTCACGGATGGGCCTCGGGCCCTACCGCATGGTTAACGGCACACGTATTGGGGATCCAGGTGATTGAACCCGGATCAAAAGTAATCCGCATACGTCCGAACCTCGGAGATCTCGCTTTTGCGGAAGGATCATTTCCTACACCTTATGGTGTTGTAACCGTAAAACATGTGAAACAAGCCGACGGAAGCATCAAAAGTGAAATCAAAGCACCCAAAGAGGTAAAAATTATCCGATAAACACATCATATTTACACTCATGAAAGCCATATTAGCAGAAATACCATATGATCCAATTAAAATCGTTATATAGAGATAGTTTCTAATGGAATTAAAACACAAAAAATTATGGAAAGAAAAGCTTTTAAGATGCTTCTCAAACCCGATTATCAACAAGAGTATGAAAAAAGACATGCCGCGATATGGCCTGAACTGAGAATATTACTTTACTTGTTTCTATTTATCTGTTCTGCAGGGAGTAGCTTCTCTCAGAAGATGAATCATTTTGAAAAGAACAGCATTCAGCCCTGGGGTAAAAATCCACGTTTCTGGCAATATGAAGGCAAACCGGTTATGCTGCTTGGAGCGAGTGATGATGACAATCTGTTTCAGTGGCCCGCGGAGCTGTTGGTTCCGCATCTTGACAGCATGAAAAAGATCGGAGCCAACTACGTCAGAAATACGATGAGCGATCGCCAGGATAAAGGTTTTGAGGTTTTTCCATTCAAAGAAACGGACGACGGGAGATATGATTTGAATCAATGGAATGAAGCCTATTGGAAGCGTTTTGATTTTTTCCTGAAAGAGACTGCCAGACGCAATATCATTGTACAGATTGAGCTGTGGGACAGGTTCGATTATTCTCAGAGAAACTGGGATACAAACCCTTACAATCCAAAGAACAATATCAATTATACTAAAGAAGAGTCGGGACTGAAAGATGCCTATCCCGATCATCCCGGATTAAACAGACAACCTTTTTTCTTTACCACTCCACAACAACAGCATAATGAGATACTACTAACTGTTCAATGCAGGTATATGGAAAAAATCCTCTCCTACACGCTGAACTATAATCATATCCTCTACTGTATTGACAACGAGACATCGGGAGAGGAAGCATGGTCTATCTACTGGCGCGATTTCATCACTTCTGTTGCCCATAAAGAAGGAAGAAATATTTGCGTCACGGAGATGTGGGATGACTGGAACCTCCGGTCGTCACGTCACAAAAGAACATTTGACTACCCTGATCGATACCAATTTGTTGAGGTATCTCAAAATACGCATCAGACAGGTGAAAAATTATGGGATAATATAAGATGGGTTCATGGCTATCTGGAGGAGAAAGCAAGGCCAATGAATGTTGTCAAAACATACGGTTCAGATGAAGGCAGGTATGGAACCTCCAGAGAGGGGATAGAGAGATGGTGGCTACATCTGTTAGGAGGGGCGGCAGCCGTTCGCTTTCACCGTCCCGATGCGGGCCTCGGGCTCTCTGAGCTCTCTATCTCCTCCATTAAAGCAGCCCGGAAGTTAGAGTCTCGGGTTAAACTGTGGGATCTGAAAGCAGAGAGTCAGTCACTGATTGACGGATCAGGAAACAAGGCCTATATAGCTTATAAACCGGACAGGGTTTATCTCATCTTTCTTCCCGACGGAGGAAGCACGGCACTTCATTTAAAAGAGACCAAAGCTAACTATGTCGTCAGGTATATCAATCTTAGAACCGGTGAGTGGCTCGAAAAAAGACCTCAAAAAATGAAAATGGCAGGCACCACTCAATTCAGCGCCCCTGATAACCATGAATGGCTAATTGTAATTACAAGACTGAAGCAATAACCCTCATCACTTGAAAAATATGAAAACATATTATGTAAGTATTATAATTCTTCTTTTTTTGTGCCCACTGAACTTAAAACCGCAAAGCATCAGAGAACTTGAAAAAGGGTTTTCCACTCCTCCTGATACTGCAAAACCCGGCGTTTACTGGTATTTTATGGATGGAAATTTGTCTCGCGAAGAGATGACCAAGGACCTGGAATCCATGAAAGAGGTGGGTATTAGTCATCTCATTTTTCTGGAAGTAGGGATTGGAGTACCAAGAGGTCCGGTTGATTTTATGAGTGAAGAATGGCAGGAACTATTTGTTCACGCCGTTCGCGAAGCGGAGCGATTGGGCATCCGGATATTACTGGGTGCCGGGCCCGGTTGGTGTGGAAGTGGTGGTCCCTGGGTAAAACCGGAAGAATCAATGAAACACCTGGTTTTCAGCGAAACAAATGTGACAGGCGGTAAAAAAGTGGATGTACAACTTCCCGTCCCCGAACAAAGAAGTACGGTGTGGCACACCATGAAGGACCCTTATTACGAAGATGTGGCTGCTTATGCCGTTCCGAATGCCGTAAAACCGGTCATTGAGGATATCAATGAAAAAGCATTGTATGAACGCGACCCATATTCATCCAAACCAAATGTGAAACCCTGGTTGCCCTCCCTGGCCAGTTATGCTGAATCTGCGAAAGACAAAGTCTTGCGGCAAAATGACATAATAGATGTTTCTGAATATATAGGGGATGATGGCCGCCTTATTTGGGATGCCCCCAAAGGCTACTGGACCATTATCAGAATGGGGGAACGGGTAACAGGAGCAAGCACCCGGCCAGCGCCGGAACCTGCTATCGGACTTGAATGCAATAAATTGGATTCTAATGCTTTTAAAAACCATCTGAAACATTACACCGATATCCTTTTGGAAAAAACAGCACCCCGGAAAAAAGATGTGGGTTGGACCGGTTTCCACATGGACAGTTGGGAAAGCGGCGCTCAAAACTGGACAGACGATATTGCCGATGAATTCAAAAAACGCAGAGGCTACGGCCTTGAGCCCTGGTTATTGGCATATACCGGACGGGCAATTGAAAGTGTGGAAATCACCGAGCGTTTTCTCTGGGACCTGCGACAGACCTGTAAAGAACTGCTACTGGAAAATCATGCTGAATTTGGGAAAAGGTATGCGCATAAAAACGGACTGGAACTGACTATAGAACCTTACGATATGAATCCGGCAGGCGACCTTGATCTGGGGACAGTAGCCGATGTGATCATGGGTGAATTCTGGAGTAAACGTTTTGGATTTGACACCCATTACGCCGTTATAGAGGCAACCTCTATCTCGCATATTACAGGCCAGCCAATTGTTGGAGCCGAAGCGTTTACCTCTGATAACCCAGAGGCCTGGCAGGAATACCCCTGGTCGATGAAGGATCAGAGCGACTGGGCGCTGGCTCACGGGGTTAACCGCTTTTTTTACCACACTTTTGCACACAAGCCTTTGGGCGACGAATACCGGCCCGGTATGACCATGGGACCATACGGCGTACATTGGGACAGAGGGCAAACCTGGTGGCCCATGGTGGAAGCTTACCATAAATATATCAGTCGCTGTTCGCACATGATGCAACAGGGACAGGCTGTTTCGGACATTCTTTACCTGACACCGGAAGGCGCTCCCATGGTATTTACTCCTCCGGTAGATGCCATGGAAGAAAACGGGGCTATCCCCGATAAAAAAGGATACGGTTTTGATGGCTGCTCCCCAAAAATGCTGATGGAAAGAGCTGATGTGAAAGACGGTAAAATTGTTTTCCCCGGAGGAACTTCCTATGAAATAATGGTGTTGCCCAACTTTAAAACCATGACTCCCGAACTGCTTGAGAAAATTACTTTACTGGTTGAAAAGGGCGCCAAAATCATTGGAATACCACCGGTAAAATCACCCAGCCTGACCGACTACCCGGATTGTGACGAAAAAGTAAAAAGACTGGCAGAAAAACTGTGGGGCCAGTTGGAAGAGCCCAATGAACTAAAAGCAATAAAAAACGGCAAGGGCACGATCTATTGGGGAGGAAATCTTCGCTCTGAAGGTCTTTATCCTTCATACAAAAGTACTGTGGAAATCCTGAAAAAACTAAATATTTCTGAAGATTTTAGATCAGATAACAACACCATCCGTTTCGGTCATCGCAGAACCACCGATAAAGACATCTATTTTATTGCCAACCGGACAAACGACGCACAAAGAACAACCTGTACCTTCAGGGCGTCGGGCGAGCCGGAGTTATGGTCGGGAGTAGATGGAAGTTCCCGGCAACTTCAACAATACAAAACCGAAGACGGAATAACTGCAATCGACCTGGAGTTTACACCTTACGAAAGTTATTTCGTAGTATTTGACCGGACAAAAGCAACTGATAACAAGGAAAAAAAGGGTCATGCCAATTTCCCCGTTTTCACCACTATAAAAAACATCCGGGGCCCGTGGAATGTTTCGTTCGACGCTAAATTCGGAGGACCGGAGAATATTGAATTTGATGAACTTATGGATTGGACTGCCCATGAAATGCGCGGCATAAAGTATTATTCCGGAATTGCTACTTACAAAAAGACATTTAATATTGAAAAGCTGGAAAATAAGGCATATTACATCGACCTGGGAGTTGTACATGATATTACCCGGGTGAAACTGAACGGAAAAGATATTGGCGTAGTTTGGTGTGCTCCCTGGAGAATTGATGTATCAGAAGCTTTAAGGGATGGTGAAAACCAACTCGAAATTGAAGTGGCCAATCGCTGGATAAACCGTTTGCTGGGCGACCGGCAGAAACCGGATGCCAATGCAAGGACGGTTAAGTTTGAAAACGGATTAATGGGCGGGAAAGAATATACCACAGGAAGATATACTTTTACCACCGATGCCGCCATGGAATCATTTAAGTTTACAGAACCTCTATCTTCAGGGTTGCTTGGCCCGGTTACTATATTCATGGCTTCGCCACCATAATTTCTTTTATAGTACAGATAAAGCCTAAATTACATTA
The DNA here is from genome assembly GCA_003517675.1 of Porphyromonadaceae bacterium. GTDB lineage: Bacteria > Bacteroidota > Bacteroidia > Bacteroidales > Dysgonomonadaceae > Proteiniphilum. Next base: position 8,249 of record DPAC01000107.1, read on the forward strand.
CCTTTTCCAAAGGAGGTGGATTTTTAGGTTGAATTAAAAAAACAAGAACTTAAAACAAACGGGATGACAAAAGTAGGATTGTTCGGAATCGGCCTCGATACCTATTGGGGCCAGTTTGAAGGATTGCTCGACAACCTGAAAAATTACCAGCGCCTGATAAAGGAAAAGATTGAAAGTTTCAATGCAACGGTAGTCGATGCCGGAATGGTTGACAACCCGCAAAAGGCAAGAGAAGCGGCAGATTTGTTGAAGTCGGAAGATGTGGAAATAGTATTTCTGTATATTTCCACTTATGCCCTTTCATCCACCGTTTTGCCAATAGCTCAGAAGGTAAAAGTTCCTATTGTTTTGCTGAACCTGCAGCCTGTTCCGCAACTCGATTACGAAAAATTCAACGCGCTGAACGATCGCGGAAAAATGACCGGTGTCTGGCTGGAACATTGTCAAGCTTGTTCGGTTCCGGAAATTGCCGGGGTATTTAACCGGGCGGGAATCCGGTACGATATTGTAACCGGATTTCTCCGCGACGACAAAAGCTGGTGCGAAATTGAAGAATGGGTTGAGTCTTCGCGGGTGGCAGTGGCCATGCGAAACAACCGGCTCGGTGTGTTGGGTCATTATTACGGTGGAATGCTCGATGTGTACACCGACCTCACCAAACAAAGTGCAACTTTTGGTACACATATCGAAATGCTCGAAATGTGCGAACTCAAAAAATACCGGGATGAAGTTACCGAAGTCGAAGTGCAGGCCAAAATTAAGGAATTTAATACTGCTTTTGATGTAGCCCCGGAGTGCGAACATGCTGAAATTGAACGTGCAGCACGCACATCTGTGGCGCTCGACAAGCTGGTGAAGGCGCACAATCTGGGGGCGATGGCCTATTATTACGAGGGAGAACCGGGAAATGAGTATGAAAACATTGTCACCTCCGTTATTGCCGGTAATACGTTGCTCACAGGAAAGAACATTCCGGTGGCGGGCGAGTGTGAGGTAAAAAATACACAGGCCATGAAAATTATGGCAGAATTCGGTGCCGGAGGTTCTTTTTCGGAATTCTACCTGATGGACTTTAAGGATGACGTGGTTTACCTGGGGCACGACGGGCCTGCACATTTTGCCATCGCCGAAGATCGGGTGAAGCTGGTTCCACTGCCGGTTTACCATGGGAAACCCGGCAAAGGACTTTCCATCCAAATGACGGTAAAACATGGCCCGGTGACGCTTCTATCAGTGGTAGAAGGCAAAAACGATATTTTTCTGCTGGTTGCCGAAGGCGAATCGGTACCTGGCCCCATTCTTGAAATTGGAAACACCAACAGCCGCTATAAATTTTCAATCGCTGCCAAGGAATTTATGAACCGGTGGTCGGAACAGGGTCCGGCACATCATTGTGCCATTGGTGTCGGACACCTTGCCGGAAAAATTGAAAAACTGGGCCGGTTGCTCAATTTAAATGTGGTAAAAATTTGTTGATAGAAAAAACCCAATAAGGTTCTTTACAACCCAGTAAACGTTATACGTTTACCACCTATAAGCATTATTCAGCCGACTCACCACTCGAAAAATCAGGCCTTTTAGAACCTGTAACAATAAAGGGATTTGTGGAGTATAAAATTACAATATCCGAAAAAAATCATTTTAACATAAATATATCATTTTACATAGTTTTAATATCATTTTCTATAGTTATAAACAATATAACCAGTCTATTTTTGTAATGTCATTACAAGATGGAAAAATCTTTTAAACAAGAGATAATACTGAATAGAGTTCTTAATAGCGAGGTTTCATTGTTGTAACAGTATGCTGTCGTATTAAATATCATGACGTCAAAAATGAATACGTATCGAATATCAACAGATATTTTGTTTCGCTTGCAATGAAAAAGAGACTTTTGGATGAAAAATATTCAAAGAATAATTAATTTGAAGTAGAAATTTTAAATAAGATTTATGTAACATGTAAAAACAAAAAAACAGAACGCCTATGAACGAAAAAAAAAGAGATATAGCTAACATCTTTCTTTATAGTTTGATGCCTTCCTTAGTTTGAAATCCGGAGGCAAAGTAATTTGAGTCATTAATCCAAATCAAAAACATAAAAAGACAAAGTATGAAAAAATTTGATTGTAAAATTTTATCCGGGTTGTTAGAACTCCGGAAAGCAGAATTATGGAAAGTTATAAGGATTACATTGATTTTTATAACTATGGGTATCACCCAGTCGTTTGCGCTGGGTAGTTATACTCTGAACAACAGTGATGCTATCTTTAATTTTAATCAGGTAAACCAGCAACACAATGTTTCAGGTAAAGTAAAGGACTCGGGCGGGCAACCACTTCCAGGAGTTACTGTAGTGGTGAAAGGCACAACCCAGGGAACGGTGACCAATGCTGACGGTGAATACTCCCTTTCCAATATTCCTGAAGACGCCACCCTGGTGTTTTCATTCGTGGGAATGCGAACGCAGGAAGTGGTTGTTGGGAGCCAGACAAGTATTGATGTTAGGATGGAAGAAGAGACAATAGGGTTAGAAGAGGTTGTTGCAATTGGGTATGGAACTCAAAAGAAAGAAACGCTAACGGGTTCTGTAGCTTCTGTAAAAGGTGAAGAACTGGCAAAAACTACAATAGCCAATGTTTCCAACACCTTAGCAGGACAATTACCAGGCTTAATTGCACTGCAATCAAACGGGATGCCTGGTCGTGATGCTGCCACGCTGAGTATTCGTGGATTTGGAAATGCTCTTTTTATTGTTGATGGAATTGAAGCAGATATCAATACGTTGGATCCCAATTCCATCGAATCAATTTCTATCCTGAAAGACGGAGCTGCCTCTATTTATGGAGCGCGGGCTGGTAACGGCGTTATATTAGTAACAACAAAACGCGGGAACGTTAGCAAACCGTCTTTTACCTTAAATTCTTCTTATAACATGCAGGGCTTAACAAGATTCCCGGATAAAGCCAGTTCAGGTCAATGGACTGAAATGAGGTCAGAACAAGCGATTAATTCTGGTATGACACCTCCCTACACACCTGAGCAAATTCAAAATTATTATAATGAAGTAGATCCGTACTTGTTCCCAAATACTGACTGGGAGAAAGTTCTGCTTCGTACCTGGGCACCTCAGCAACAGCACAACTTGTCAGTTCAAGGTGGAAACGATAAAATTAAGTATTATGGTTTTATTGGTTATTTGAATCAGGAAACCATGTTTAAGAATCACGGTGGCGAATATAGCCGTATCAACTTGCAATCAAACATAGATGCACAAATTACCGATCAGCTTTCTACACAATTTGACTTTGCCAGTATAAACGAAATCAGTCTAATGCCCCAACAAAGTCTCTTCGGAGTTGCATCAGAAGGAGGTACAGTATGGGACCATTATTGGTCAGATCTGCCTATTTATCCGGCAGAATTACCTGACCCTACAAAATATTCATACAACGGATCAAACGGAGAAACTCAAATTTTATCGAACCGTGAAATTTTTGGGCATAACGATGAAATAAAAAATGATGTCAGGACTTCATTGTCGTTAAAATACGAATTTAAATTTGTAAAAGGTTTATCAGCAAAGGCATTTTTAAATGGAAGGCAAATTTACAGGGAGTTCGAATATTTTCAAAAACCGGCATATTTCTATACTTACGATCCAACCAATGATACCTATACTTTAATAGGTGGCTTTTCGGATAAAGCCCTTATGACTCAACAAAGAAATACTGACAGAGCGTTCACAGGTCAGTTTTCATTAAATTATAATAGAGTTCTTAACGATATACACCATGTGAGCGGTTTGGTTTTATATGAAGTTATGGATTACAGTGGAAATAATTTGTCTGCCGGGAGAACAAACTTTTTGACACCTGCAATAGAACAGTTATTTGCGGGAAGTACAGTGGGAATGAACAATTATGGATCAGGATATGAAATGGGAAGAAAAAGTATTGTTGCCCGAGCAAATTATAATTACAAAAATAAGTATTTGATAGAGACTTCATTTAGAGCTGATGCATCGGCAAAATTTCCACCAGAAAAAAGATGGGGCTATTTTCCAAGTGTTTCATTGGGATGGATCATGACAGAAGAAGAATTCATGAAAGATTCGGGAGCATTGGAATATTTAAAGTTTAGGGGAAGTTATGGCCAATCTGGAAACGATGCAGTGGGTAACTTTCAGTACCTGGCAGGTTATGAATATGGCCTTACACATGTTTTTGACAAAGTTGAGCAAGGTTTGGTTTCAACTGGGCTGGCAAATCCAAACTTAACGTGGGAAAAAATAGCCATTTCAAATGTAGGTGCTGATTTCTCGTTTTGGAACAGGAAATTATATGGAGAAACCGATGTTTTTTACAGAACAAGGAAAGGTATTATAGCTAATCGTTTAAGGACATTGCCATCAACCTTCGGTGCTGCATTGCCACCTGAAAACGTCAACAATATAAGTGACCGTGGATTTGAATTAAAACTGGGAACAGTCGGCAATATACCTGATTTTCAATATGATATTAGTGCAAATGTTTCCTGGTCAAGAGCAAAGTGGGATTATTTTGAAGAACCGATTTATGAAGATCCGGACCAAACCAGAATATATACTCAAACCGGCAGATGGGTAGACAGAATTTATGGTTACGTTTCAGAAGGCCTTTTTGAATCACAAGCTGAAATTGATGCATTAACATATGACCAGGATGGACAAAGCAATGCTACATTACGACCTGGTGATATTCGCTATAAAGATATAAATGAGGATGGAAAGATAGATTGGAGAGATCAGGTGGAAATTGGAAATGGAAATACTCCGCACTGGATGTATGGCTTTAATTTTAATCTATCGTATAAGAACTTTGACCTTTTTGGTATAATACAGGGGGCGGCAGGTTACCATGTCAGGATAAATATGATCTTTAATTCTGCTCAATTTTATAATAATCGTTGGACGGAAGAAAATAAAGATCGCAATGCAATTGTCCCTCGTTTGGGAGGAGCACCATCAAATAATTGGGGTTCCAACCATAATTATAAATCAGCAGACTACCTAAGGTTAAAGTCGATAAATTTTGGCTATAACCTACCGCGGTTCTTTTTAGAAAAAGTCAAACTTGAACAATGCAGAATATATGTTGCAGGAACCAACCTTTTAACATTGGATAAATTAAAGAAGTATGGAATGGACCCGGAGGCTCCATCCGCATTTTCAGGTCTTTATTATCCACAGCAACGAACCATTTCTTTTGGAATTAATTTAACGCTTTAAAATTTAGAAAAATGAAAAATAAAATATTAATTTCCATAGCTACCATCTTTCTAATTCTATTTAATTCATGCCAGAAAGATGTGCTGGACAAGCAACCCCTTGATATAATCACCGATGCAATTGTGTGGAACGATCAAAATTTGATTGATGCCTACCTTACTCAAACATATGCTAATACATATGTGTTTACGCAGGAATGCTCCGACAATGAGCCAAATGGTAATAGTGATGTGTGGTTTGGGTTTGTTCATGTTCTAAATTTAAGTGATGAAGTAAAGCATGTCTGGGGACCACAGGCTCAGGGGAAAAATGGCACAATTAGAATTAATGGCGGTACCCTTGAATGGTGGGAGCCTTCATATACTGTAATTCGTGCTTTGAATGAATTTATTAAAAGAGTCCCTGAGTCTCCTGTGGACGATGTTTTTAAGAAAGAAAAAACAGCTGAAGCACGTTGGATAAGGGCCTTTAATTATTTTTCGATGGTGAAACGCTACGGTGGCGTACCCATAATCACTGAACCTCAGTCAATTGACGATCCAGAAGAAACATTGTACCCGAAAAGAAATACAGAAAAAGAGGTCTATGACTTTGTCATCTCCGAAATGGACGCTATCATAAATGACCTTCCGGATGGTGCTTCAGCTACACCAGGTCGAGCTTCCAAAGGTGCTGCATTGGCATTGAAAAGTCGGGCTGCTTTGTATGCAGGCAGTATTGCTCAATATGGCACTGTCCAATTAAATGGATTGTTGGGAATAAATAGTGAAGAAGCAAATACTTATTATCAAAAATCGTATGAAGCATCCAAAATATTGATGGACGAAGGGGATTATGCCTTGTATAACAGCGATCCTGATAAAGTTGTCAACTATCAGAATATTTTTTTGAAAAAAGACCATTCTGAAGTAATATTTGCAAAAAAACACACATATACAGACAAATTAGCGGGCGGCAACGGATGGTCGTGGGACTTTTTTGTTGGCCCTTCACCAAATGCCTGGGGTGGAGGAACCTGTATTACCCCGTATCTCGAAATGATTGAAGAATATGAATACATTGATGGTACACCAGGAACATGGGACAGGGATGCAGTCCAACAGAAATTATGGACAACTGATGAATTATGGGCAAACCGTGATCCACGTTTTTACGCCTCAATTTGCACACAAAACACAATATGGAAAGGTGTTCCTCTTCAGTTTTATTACGGTCTTCGCAAACCTGACGGCTCGTTGATCTATGATGGATCTTATGAAGGTGTAGCAGCAAAAGGAAACCAGGTATTTACAACCATTGAAAGAACCGGCACCGGCTTTGGTGTCCTTAAATATCTTGATGAAAACAAAAATATGTTTGGCCCAGTAGCAGATTCCGGAACAGACTATCTGGTATTTCGTTACGGAGAAATTCTTCTAAACTTTGCAGAAGCAGCCTTTGAATTGGGAAAAACCAATGAAGCCCTTGACGCAATAAATCAAATCAGAAGAAGAGCAGGTGTTGCGGAGCTTACTTCTGTTGATCGTAATGCTATCAGACATGAAAGAAAAATTGAATTGGCTTTTGAAGGACATCGGTACTGGGATTTGAGAAGATGGAGAACCGCAGTTAATGACTTAACGAGAAGTTTTTCTGGCATAGATTATATTTTAGACTATGAGACACGTAAATATCAAATACAAGTGCGACCACATATAGATGGTATTACAAATCAACCTGTTTTTCACGAATATAACTACTACTTACCTATAACACTTGCCCGGACAGGAAACAATCCAAACTTGGTTGAAAATCCAGGATATTAAAGGCTATTTAAAGAAAAATTACACTATAAATAAAACTCTCCTTTATGGTGTAATTTTTCTTCACGGGTTTATGCAATTCCATTTGAAATGAGTTTTTTATAAACAAATCCATTACATCAAAAAATAAAAAGTACATATCTGTTATCAGTAGTGTTGGGTATGCTCTGAAAACCTGATATATCAAAAATGACTACTTATAATACATTGAATATCAGTATGTATTTTGGGTTCACTTGTAATGACAGGGACTTTTCGGAGTGCAATCATATTTTAATTTTAAAATAATGGGAAAAGAGATATTTATCAGAATTTTAAGCATCTTAATAATCTTGCTATTCTTTTTCACATGTTATAAATGTAGCGGAAATCAACCACAGCCGGCAATCATTGAGCCTGGAAAAGAAATTCCCCCTATAACAGGTACTCCACTTCTATGGGGAGTGGATGATGCCGGTGCGAATCTTAACCCTATGAGCGAAGTCTCCAAGAGAATCGTTAAAGAATTTGGGTTTGATTTATTTGTTCATCATTACTCGCCGGTTGTATCATATGCAGCAAATGCCACAAGACTTCAGAACCTTCATGATTTCTATTCAAATTTGGGAGTAAAGTGGATCCTTAATATGGAATCTGCCAATTGGAGTAGATCATTTGTAGATGAAAAAGGATATGATTGGTACAATCGCAACGATGGACGTCACTATTTCCAATTCCCGGATGAAATGTTACAGCTTTTATCCAATATGAAAAACAAACCAGGATTGATGTATGATGAAGCTGATCATATGCAGAATGGAAGGAATAGCACAACAATCCCGGATTATGACGCACCTTTTTTTATGTCTGTCGAAAAAGCGAGTTCTCTTGAAGAGGCTGCAGATAACTTCACTAATGAAGTTCAAAAGATTGTGCAGCAGCATGAACCCTACAAACTTGATATTTATACCGAACACGTGTTCCCCATCCAGTTTCACACCTTTGCCAGAGGCGGAATGATTCCCGTGTCGAAGATATTAAAAGAAAACGTCTCCCCCGCCTATATTGCGACTGCAATCGGTGCGGCAATTCAGTATGATAAGCCGTTTTGGCTGACCCCCGACTTGTGGCATTTGAACACCTATCCCGGGCATTCCGTTGATGCTTACCGTTCTGCTCTATTGCTGGCCTACCATATGGGAGCCGAAGCAATTTATACCGAGAACCTTTCTTATGACCAGAATCAGAAGGGACAGGGCAGCTTGGTATTGATGAATGAGAAGAAGGATAACTATCGCATCACTGAATACGGGAAGGTTGCAAAATGGTTCAGGAGCGACTATGCTCCGAAAAATCCAAGAAATTACACCTTTAAACAATTAAAACCAAGAGTGGTTATCATCCGTCAGGAAGACGCATGTTGGGGACAATCCAATTCCTGGCTCCCTGATCAGTTATTCGGCATTAAAGAGTGGAAAAGTACGCCGATTACCGAGGCGTGGCTACAGATTTGGCACCTGCTTTCGCGCGGAAAAATAAGTTGTCATTCGATCAGCTGGCACAATCAAAAAGTACAGAAACAACCTTATCAACTACTTTATCCATTAGACGGGGTGGTTGTTTTCGATCATCATGTGCGCATGCCGCATATTAAGGATGCGGAGCTTATATTTCTCACGGGACTTTCGGTATCAGAGCCTACGCTGAATGATGTAAAGGAATTGGTAAAGCAAGGGGTGGTGTGCGTGACGTTGCCTCACTTGGCTCCTTCTGAAGTGATCGCCAAAACGGGGAGTAATGGAGTATTGACAGATGGTCAAGGGAAGTGGATCGTTTGCGAATCTTTCCTCAAATTAAAGGGGGATCCAGAACTCGACCCTTTCTTGCCAACAGGTGACTATATCCGTTATCAATTCGGAAATACTGAAGTGAAATTCACCCCGGTAGGAGGCGACAATAATAAAATAACAGTAAATATAACACCTATAACAAATTAAAAAGTATATGCTAAAAATCTTAATTTTATAAATAAACAATAAACCAATTAATTAAAACATTGAAAATCACTGGTGTCCGGTAAAAAATATTCGCTAAAATGAAGGGGAACTCCTTTCGGTAATTCCCCCAGAAGGTTTACCTTTACTGTTACAAGACAAATGAAGGATAACCAACATGGGCAAAGGTACAAATTTTAGCGGACAGCCAATCTTTACACAGCTGTTAAATTTATTGGACAAGTCAAAAATAACAAAGGCATCTAAAGCGTTGGGAGCTGATAAGTATGTGAAGCGATTCACCAGCTATAAACATATTGTTGTGATGTTGTTTGTTGCTTTCGAAGGGTACAACTCCATTCGTGAGACCGTATTGGGTCTTCTATCGAATGCTCATCGTCTGGGTCACCTTGGCCTTGATTATGTTGTCCGACGCAGCACTCTTTCAGAGGCCAATTCGCGTCGTACACCTGATATCTTTGCCCGGGTATATTACGATACCTACCAACGTTACTCGGGTAGTTTAGCGGACAGCAGCTTGAGTAAACAGGATATGAAACGGCTTTATATCATGGATTCAACCACGATAACGCTGTTTAAGAACATACTGAAAGGTGTAGGGCGAAATCCTGATAATGGGAAGAAGAAGGGAGGCATCAAAGCCCATACCATCATCCGATCGGAAGATAACCAACCCTGTTTCATCCGTTACACGGAGGCCGCCAAACACGATCATCTTTTGCTCAAAGAGGTAAATCTCCCCGAAGAATCTATCCTCTGCTTTGACAAGGGATACGTGGATTACGCGCAGTACGAAGTTTTCACACGCAAGAGAATCTGGTACGTAACCCGCTTAAAGGATAATGCCCTTTATCAGGCACGCAAAGAATTCGATATTCCGGATGATGCGGATTCAGGTGTTCTGAAAGATGAACAGATAGAGCTTTCTTACGGCAAGAATAAATCTGAGAAGCATCTCTCCAGACGTATTGCCTATTGGGACTCCACCAATGAGCGCCTGTTTGAGTTCATCACCAATAATATGGAACTTCCGGCAGAAGTAATCGCACAGATTTACAAAAAAAGATGGCAGATTGAGCTACTTTTCAAGCAGCTGAAACAGAACTTTCCCTTAAAATATTTTCTGGGAGACAATGAGAACGCCATTATTATACAGATCTGGTCCGTTATGCTGGCCAACTTGCTGCTGATGATACTCAAAAGCCAGATTAAGCGAAAATGGGCATTCTCAAACATGATTTCTGTCATCAGGCAGCACTTGATGAGCTACATCGATGCCAGAAGTTTTTTTGAGAATCCTGAAAAAGCCTGGCAGGAACTTATTGAAGAAAACAAGGCTCGACAAAAAGGCCTGACAGATCAATATTCGCTCTTTCCTCAATGGGAGGGGGCTTACTTTTAGAAACTCACGAAAAACAGGGCGCAATGCCACTGAATTTGTGTCTAAAATTTAAATTTCCGGTTTTACCGGACAACAATGATTGAAAATATGAAACCAATGATCAAACTTTTTATATCATTCTTAATGTTCCTTTCTATAAATAACCCTATTAATGCAAATCCCTATCCGGTATATTTTGCTGATATAATCGAGGAAAACAACCAGAAAATCCTTCACTTCGAATGGCGACCGGATTATCAGTCATACGACAAAGCCATAATAACTAATAGTAAAGGCGAAGTACTGGCTGAAATCAATTACCCAAAAAATAGTTACAACGTAACAAAACTTCATGAAGAGAATATTTTGTATGTTACAGCATTGGGTAAAAATGGTGAAAAATCGAAACCGGTTATGGTTGATCTTAAAAAAGATTACAGTATCTTATATGCTAAAGGTCCTTCCGGGAAAATAATAATCGAAAAAGAAAAAGGGCAAAATGCAAAGTTTGTTAATGCAGATAACAAAAGAGAATTTATTGTAAAGGGGGTAAATTTTTGTGGTATCCGCTCAGGTTATCACGATGCTTTTGAACCAGATATAATTGCAACACAAGCCCTTGTGAATCACGTGAAAAGAGTAAACAGAAATCCAGCTGGGGGATCTCTTGTTCATGATGCAAAGGTTGGAGATACAATTAAGTTCTATGATCCCCGTCGTTCGGAAATACTGATGAGAACCCTAAAGTCTAATGGATATAACTTGGTGCGTGTGTTTCTAATAACGCGTGGAATAGATTCAGAGAATACAAATATAAGAGGTTTGTCAGGGCCACCTGATACGAAAGGCATTTCAAGGGAATATATGGACAACTTTATTAATTTTCTTACACTTGCTCAAAGGTATGGGATTTATGTAATGCCATGTTTTGGCGATAATGGAATGCCGGATAACAACTATTTTAAGAAAATGGCCAAAGGCGCCACTGGACAAGGAGTACTTTTTTCCGAGGAAGGAATCAAAGCCAAGCAACATTATATAAAACTGTTCCTTCAATATATTAAATCGAAAGATCCATCGTTGATTAATTCCCTATTTGCGCTTACCATGGAAAACGAATTTGCTTTTCGCAGCGACGAAGCTCCTTTTAATCAAATATCTGGTAGTTACACCTTTATTGATGGTATAACCTATGATATGACTAATGATGATGAAAGACGTGCGCTTGCCAATGCTGCTATTCAAAATTATTATGCAAAAATGAAGGAGGCAGTTGAAGCTAATGCTCCAGGCTTACTTGTTGGCGAAGGCACATTTCCAATGGGAGCTGTGGGGAAAACCTACGATAATTCAAAAGGTATTAGGACCATTGAAGGAAATGACGATTTGCGTTTTCCAATGACTGCCGTTGAACTGCTGAAAACCGATATCGATTTCCTTGATTTTCATGTTTATCGCTGGGGGGTAAAAGGGACAGGAGCAGATGTGTTCCACCACTTTGCCGAAAATATGAAGTTGTTGACTCCTGAAGCCAGTGAGTTTATGAAAAGCAAACCCATCATTATGGGTGAATTTGGCTCGTTTAATTTTGAAGAAACGACGCTGGATGAGGCCATAATTTTTGTGAAAGAATTAAATGATGCGGCATTGGAATTTGGATTCAAAGGAAGCGCTTACTGGACCATTGATACATTTGTTCAAACCAACCTATGGAACCTGATGTGGGAGGATGGAAAGATGCTGAAGGCTTTTAGAAAGTAATATCTTAAATTATGAAAAATCATCGTCGTGATTTTGTGTTACATCAGTAAAGGTAACCCTTCTGGAGAAATTACCGGAAGGGGTTCCCCTTCATTTTAACAAATATTTTTTATCGAAGACCAATGATTATGAATACAAAGTACGGACGAAGGGATTTCCTGAAAATAAGCAGCATGGCAACTGTCAGTATAGGAATGCTGGGTATGCCCGGTAAAATGTTTATATATCCCCAAATAGATAACACTGAAAAAGATAAGTATCCATTCATTTTTGGAGCTCAATACTACAGGGCGCCAACTCCTGAACCGGAATGTTGGGAAAACGATTTTACTAAAATGAAAAAGCTTGGTTTTACTGATGTAAAATTTTGGGTACAATGGAGATGGTCTCATAATTCCGGCGATGAATTCTATTTTGAGGATCTGGACAAGTTAATGGACCTGGCACTGGCATTTAAATTCAGAGTAACATTAAATATTATTTTCGATGTAGCCCCCCTGTGGCTTTACGAAAAATATCCGGATGCTAAGCAAATTATGAACAACGGAAGGATTATACAACCTTATGTGGTGGGGCATCGTCAAATAGGAGGTCATCCGGGGCCCTGCTACAATCATCCCGGTGCGCTTGAAGAACGTAAAAAGTTTATGGAGGCAACGGTTTCTCATTTCAAAAGATACCCGGCACTGGCAATGTGGGATGTCTGGAATGAGCCGGAATTGTCTTTCCCTCAACGAACTCCTGATATTGATCGAATGGTATGTTATTGCCCCTTTTGCCAGCAGAAATTTATTCAGTGGCTTAAAACTAAATATGCAAACCTTAAACATTTAAATCGAGTGTGGGGCAGATGTTACGAAACATGGGAACAAGTTGAAGTCCCCCGTAATGTTGAAACTTTCACCGATTTTATTGATTGGCGTGAATTTAACATAGACACGATGACAGCAGAGGCTAAATGGAGACTGGACACTGTAAAACAGATTGATCCAGATCATATTCACTACTTACATGTTGTGCCGGATACATTGCAGCCCTTTAATCCGGTAAGTACTTGTGCCAATGATTTTGAATTAGCAAAAATGTGCGATGTTTTTGCAGCGACGATGAATAGTGGCCCCATATTTCCGGTACAGGTAGTGTCTGCCGGGGTAGGGAAAATATGTTATAACGTGGAAAGCCACATTAATGGGGGAAATACCAATATGTATCAGTCGATTTTAGGTCTTGATGATGTTTTGCAGGAATATATTCCCCAAATTGCACTTGGAATAAAAGGTTTCATGTTTTGGCAGTTTCGTCCGGAAATACTTGGGATGGAATCTCCTGCCTGGGGGTTGGTAAACCTGGATGGCTCCGATCGGCCTGTAACCAAAGCCATAAAGACAATGTGGAAAAAGCTGTCACCTTATAGAGGAGAGTTGTTAAAATGCTTCCCACTTCCTGCTCAAATAGGAATACTGAAAAGTCGTAAAAATGAAATATTTCAGTTTTGCACCAACCACAATTTTGATTCGCTTGCTTCCGATTTTAATGCCTTTGCAGAAAGTTGTTACTGGCGAAGTTACAATTACAGGTTTATCAGCGAAGAAATGTTGGAAAGTGGGGAAATGGAAGGTATCCGGTTGTTAATAGTTCCATCTGGTTATTATATGACCGAGCCCGTTGCTCTAAAAATCGATGAGTGGGTGCAAGGTGGCGGTATCCTTTTAACAGAGGCTCATTTGGCAGCCTATAATGGAACTACGGGGAGACATAACCGAACTGTCCCAGGAAATGGGTTAGCTCAAAAATGGGGTATTAGCGAGGTTGACGCCACTTCTTCATATCGGTTAAAGCTGGATAAGAATGAGTTATTAAAATTGAACGTATCTGAAGACACAAAAAAACTATTGAATGATGTTGGTGTATCGGGTGCTAAATATTTTCCAATCCGTTTAAAATCCGGCAATATTTTGTGGGGGGCAGAAAGATATGCCAAGATTCAAGCATCCAATGCTGAGTCTTTGGGATCGTTTCATCCTGATTTTCCCTGTCTTGTTGAAAAAGAAGTTGGCAAAGGTGTGGTAGTTTACTGTGGAACAAATATCGGAGAAGGTAGTCGTAAGGACAAACGCGGATTTTTCGAAATTCTGGATTTATCCTTAACGAAAGCAGGTATTCGTCCTAATCTTAATGTTTCCGGAGCAACTGGAAATTTAAGGGTCGATTCTTTATACCAGGATAATTCCCTTCAGTTTTTAGCCATTCGAAATACGAGTGGTAAAAATCAGGAAATAAGCATGGAGTTAGACTATTCATTTAAGGGTATTTTTTCTGGAATTGAAATAAACCCGATGATGAATACTAAAATACCAGATTCATTTTGTGATTTATTTTGTAAAATTTAATATGAATTGACTTTTGATATCGTAATAATGAGTCTGCTTCTATGTTGTAATCCAAATTTTCGGAGCATTATTTTTTTACTTTTTTCACCTATACTGTATAAACAATTAATTGAGTCTGCCCCGAAAAGTCGGGCGGACAATTTAGTTGATAATTTTCTGATGTTTCGCAGTTGAAAAAGAAGTTGATAATCAGAGAATAAAAGAATAAAAAAGTAGCATATTTTAGCTAATATATCATTGAAAATGATTATCCCAGCAACTGGGAACAAACCAATAAAATATACTGCAGGACAAAGATATTAAAAAGATTCAAGAGTTGCAAGCGGACTTTACCCCCTCGAGGGTTTCCGCGATAATATTTTCAGCCGCTTCAAGGCGTTGAAGCTAAGCGAGTGCTTCTCGGAGTTCAATTTTTTCAAGCGTCGCGGGTATGACTTTAGAATGGTTCTGGCTGTACTGGTCTCCATGGTAGTCAAATGCGGAGAAAACGGTCAACTCCTTCCTGAACAGCCCCACCGGTGAAGGCTCCTTCATGGGTAAGGATGTGTTCTATCTCCTAAAGAACAGTCCCTTTATATGCTGGCGGATGATTATGTGGCATCTCGTGCATCGTTTTCTGACGGTGACGTCCAAAGATAGTGATGTAGATGATAGCTCATCCCGTTACCTGATCTTCGATGACACCACCCTGTCTAAAACCGGCAAGCGTATCAAGGACTCCTATACGGCTAAACGTGTGGAGGAGTTGGACACGAACAAGATTCAGATGGTTCTGCGGATGTTCTTCACGGCCATTTATCGGGGTCTTCGTGTTGATTACGTTCTGGTAAACAGCTGGTTTACTTGCGATGCGTTGATAGGCGATGCCGTTCTTTGGGGTACCAGTACAAGCAGGCCAAGGTGATGTACCAGGGTGTTGAGATCTGCCTTTTCTTTAGCCGACGGGGCAAACATGACAACTGGAAGGTTTTATTGACGACGGACACAAAACTGACCTTCAAGAGCAGAAGACATGATCATGGCATTGTACACTTCAGTGATGGGCAAGGACGATTGAAAAAGTGCAAAATATAAAACATTGTCAAACAGAGATATAGAAATTATTGCATTTCCCTTCTATTTCTTTGTCAATTGTTTGAGGGAAGTGCGAAACATGAGTAAATTAGTATGTTTTTCAGAATCGAATCAGGATATGAATTGAAAAAAATATGAATTAACTGATAAAAAGAATTAACGATGAAACAAATGTCTGTTTTGCTTTTCGGTTGCTCGCTGCTGGCAGGATGCAACTCTGTAAATGAAAAATCAAAATCAGTTGAAAAGCCAAATATCATTTTTATCCTAACTGACGACCAACGCTGGGATGCTCTGGGCTATGCCGGCAACAATATTATTAAAACCCCTGAAATGGATCAGCTTGCCAGTGAAGGAGTTTACTTTGAAAACGCATTTGTCACCACTCCCATTTGTGCAGCGAGTCGTGCCTCCATTTTGACCGGACTGCACGAGCGGACCCACGATTATACTTTTCAACGGGGCAATTTGAAAAAGGCCTACATGGATATTGCTTATCCTGTTGTACTTAAACAGCATGGTTATTACACCGGTTTTTACGGGAAGCTGGGTGTGGAATATCCGGATGCTGAAAACCTGTTTGACCGGGCAGAGATCTATGACCGTGATTACAGGTACAATGACTACCGTGGGTATTTCTATAAAACGATCGATAAGAATACCGTACACCTTACTCGTTATACCGGCTACCAGGCGCAGGAGTTTATCCGGAATACCCCCGCAAATAAGCCCTTTTGTTTATCGTTGAGTTTCAGCGCACCTCATGCCCACGATCCGGCACCGGAACAATACTTTTGGCAAAGAAAATCGGACATCCTGTATGCAGGGATAACCATTTCCCCTCCACCGTTGGCTGAAGGCCAATATTTCGAAACCCAACCCAAAGTAGTAAGAGAAGGCTTTAACCGAACCCGCTGGTACTGGCGTTACGATACCTGGGAAAAATACCAGCACAACATGAAAAGATATTATCGGATGATCAGTGAAATTGACGATGAGATCGGAGCTATCAGAAATCTACTTAAAAAGAAAGGAATAGCAGATAATACAGTAATTATTCTAATGGGAGACAACGGTTATTTCGAGGGGGAACGTCAGTTGGCCGGGAAATGGCTGATGTATGATAATTCAATCCGAGTTCCCCTTATTGTATTTGATCCCAGAGAAAATCAACATTTTGATGTTAATGACATGGTATTGAACATTGATATTCCATCAACAATTCTTGACATCGCTGAAATTGAATCTTCAATAGCATACCAGGGATTCAGTCTAGTGCCTTACGTAAAAAATGGACAATATGAAGGGAAGAGAAAAACTATTTTGATAGAGCACTTATGGGAAATACCCCAGATCCATTCCAGCGAAGGGATCCGGTCGGAGAAGTGGAAGTATTTCCGTTACAGGTTCATTAATGCCCCGGAAGAACTGTATGATTTGCAAAATGATCCAATGGAAATTCATAACCTAGCAGATGATCCGGAATACAATATGGTCTTGCACGCTTTTCGTAAGGAGTTGGAATACAAAACAAATAAATATTACAATGCCAAGCTGGCCTCTGATTTTGTACCTCCCGAGGATATTAACATGGGGTTTTGACGGAATTGTCATAAAAAAACAAAAAAACAGTTGAAAATGAAAAGTAGAATCTTCAAATTATCTCACAATTTGGTTACCGGAGCTACCGGAGCGCTGCTGCTGGTAACAGCCACATCATGCAAAAAAAATAATAACCCTAACGTTATTTTTGTATTTGCTGACCAATGGCGTGCCCAAGATGTGGGCTATGCCGGAAACGCACAGGTAAAAACGCCCAATCTGGACAAGCTGGCCGGCGAGGCGATGGTATTCCGGAATGCAATTTCAAATATTCCGGTAAGTAGTCCCGCCCGGGCTTCGTTGATGACCGGTCAATATCCACTGACTCATGGCGTATTTTATAATGACAAGCCCCTGGCAACCGATGCCACCTGTATTGCCGAAGTGTATAAGGAAAATGGATATCATACAGGTTATATAGGGAAGTGGCATATTAACGGAGACGGAATTGAACGCAGAAATGAACCTGTGGCTAAAGAACGCAGGCAGGGGTTTGATTTCTGGAAAGTGCACGAATGTACCCACGATTACAACAACTCGGTGTACTTCGATGAAGAGAACGTGGCGCACAAATGGGAGGGGTATGATGCCATTGCCCAAACCGAGGAAGCCATCAATTACATCAAAGAAAACAAGGACAATCCTTTTGTACTTTTCCTGTCGTGGGGACCGCCGCATGAACCTTACGGAACAGCCCCCGAAAGATTTAAACAATTATACCGGGACGTGGACATAAAATTGCGCCCCAATGTGCCTGATTCCATGAAGGCGGAAGCCACCGAATGGTTGCGTGGTTATTATGCCCATATTGCTGCGCTGGATTACTGTATCGGTGAGTTGCAGGAAGCTATCCGACAAGCAGGCATCGAAGAAAACACCATTTTCGTGTTCACCTCCGACCATGGGGACATGCTCGGCTCACATGGACTGGAAAAAAAACAAAAACCCTGGGAAGAATCTATTGCCGTGCCCTTTTTATTGAAATACCCCGAAAAATTAAAGGCGGGCGAAATGAAGAAAGTCTTTTCTTTTCCTGACATCATGCCCACGTTGCTGGGACTGAGCAACATGGAAATTCCCGAAATTGTTGAGGGAATCGATTACTCCGGGGAGTTAACCGGGACAGAAAACCTTGAAATCGATGGGGCCTATATTACCTGTCCCGTACCCTTTCATCAATGGTCGTATAAGAATGGGGGCCGTGAATACCGGGGAATACGTACGGAAAGATATACTTATGTGAATGATTTGAATGGCCCCTGGCTGCTGTACGACAATTTGAATGATCCTTACCAGATGAATAACCTGTGTAATGATCCGCAATACGCAACACTTCAAGCCGATCTGGAAGAAAAACTGCAAAAACTCATCCGGCAACGCGGAGATGAATTTCTGGAAGGAAATGAATATATGAAAGCCTGGAACTATACCTGGGATATGGATGATTCAGTAAAAATAATGGAAGAATATCAACATTGAAAATATTACACTTGATTCAAAAAATACTACCGGGAGTTTTTCCTATGATCGCTTCCATCGGTTATGCTCAAAATAATAAACCCAACATAGTCTTTATATTGGCTGATGATTTGGGGTGGGCTGATCTCCCGGTTTATGGCAACTCATTTAACGAAGCGCCAAACATTGACAGACTGGCTTCTGAAGGGATACGTTTTACCAATGCTTATGCTGCCTGTCCTGTTTCTTCACCTACCCGGGCAAGTATTCAGTCGGGACAGTACCCTGCAAGAGTGGGAGTCATAGATTTTATTCCCGGACATTGGCGTCCTTTCGAAGAAGTGATTGTGCCCAAAAACCGCACCCAGTATCTGCCGGAGGAAATGGTGACCATCGGAGAGGCACTGAAAAATGCCGGATATGCAACCGGCTACTTCGGTAAATGGCACCTGGGTGACGACCGTGAACATCATCCGCTTAATCAGGGATATGATGAGGCCAACGTGGGGCAGGGGTATTACAATGTACGCTTTAATCCGCCCCGGGAAATGAATTCTCCGAAACGGCTTTCGGAACTGCTTACTGATTTCGGGGAAAGCTTTATTGAAGACAATAAAGACAATCCGTTTTTTCTCTTTATTGCCCATTATGACGTGCATGTGCAATTAGATGCTGACATGGATTTAATTGACAAGTACCTGAAGAAGAAAAGAAAAGACAATTACCCCAGTAACGCGGTGTACGCGGCCATGATTGAACATCTGGACCGAAGTGTGGGCCGGATCATGCACAAGCTGGACGAAGCAGGCCTTTCAGACAATACCATCATCGTGTTTTTTTCCGACAACGGGGGGTTGATTGGGCGTTTCGACAAAATCCCGTTGCTGGCTGACAGCAAGCTGGAAGTATATAAAGATAGTCCATTGCAGTACATCGCCTCGTCGAATGCGCCGCTGCGCGCTGAAAAAGGAACGGTGTATGAGGGCGGAATCCGCGAGCCGTTAATTGTAAAGTGGCCTGCCAAAATTAAAAAAGGAGGAGTCAATGAGGCTTTGGTAACAAGCGTCGATTTTTATCCCACGCTGCTCGAAATCGCCGGCGCAGAAAAACCAAAGGGGCAGATTCTGGATGGAAAGTCGCTTCTACCGGCATTGCTGGAAAACACCTTTGATCCTGAACGTGCTATTTTCTGGCACTACCCGGTTTATCATCACGATGTGCCGGCAGGGGCAGTCCGCAAAGGCGACTGGAAACTCATTGAAAAACAGGTGACCGGAAAGGTGAGTTTGTACAACCTGCGTGCTGATATCAGCGAAGCGATGGATTTGGCTGAACTTTATCCGGAAAAAACCACAGAACTGAAAACACTTTTGAAAAACTGGCAGAAAGAAGTTCAAGCTGAATTTCCAGTGCTTAATCCTGAATTTGATGAAACCCGACGGTTCGAATGGGGGGTGCACCCCGACAGAAGGTAGTAAACAATCCTTTAAAATTCCAATCCAATGCGTATTTCAACCCGAAATTTCAAAAAATCAATAAGAAACAGCATCCTGCTGCTTATTTTACTCGTGTTTAGCAGTTGCGGACAGCGGTCCGAAAAAGCAGAGCAAACTGAATCCGACCTGTTCACCGGATTCCAAAATCCACCTGCCGAGGCCCGACCGTTTGTGCGCTGGTGGTGGAACGGGAACAGGATAGAAAAAGAAGAAATTGTGCGGCAGCTTGACGTGTTGCATAAAGCAGGCATCGGTGGCGTAGAGATAAACCCCATCGCCATGCCGGAGGAAGCGGATGATATGGGAATTGAACCCCTCATCTGGAACAGTAAAGAATGGAACGAAATGCTTCGGTTTGCTGCGCTTGAAGCACAAAAACGGGGGATGCTGACTGATTTGATTGTGGGCTCGGGCTGGCCGTTTGGAGGTGAGTTTCTGGAAGAAGATGAAACCATTCAGCGGATAATTGTGCATAAAATGCCCTGTTCGGGCGGAGAAAAACTGAACGAGAATTTGGAAAGCCTGTACCGGCAAGCAGTGTCGGCACTCAGCCACAGTTACGGGGTGGCCAGAAGTTACGAATTGGTCTTTATCCGGCTGGTCCCTTCTGGGATTCAGTCCACTGCAGAAATTCTCGATTTGACTGAAACATTTCATAAAGAAAATAGGCTTGAACTGGAAGTCCCTTCCGGTAGGTTTGAGCTGGTTTACGGTATTCTCCAGCGCGGTAACCGAGAAGTGATGCACGGTGCGCCCGGCGCCGCCGGTCCGGTAATGAACCACTATGAAAGGGAAATTACCCGTGCCTATCTAAACCGGCTGAATAAAGGGTGCATATGTCAGGTAAAATGTTTAATTTAATGTAAAAAAATGAATCATGAAAAGAGTAGCTTTTAAAATGTATTTGAAGCCGGGATTCGAAAAAGAGTATGAAAAGAGACATGCTGAAATCTGGCCGAAACTAAAAAAATTATTAAAAGAATCGGGTGTGAATGATTATTCGATTTATTGGGACAAGGAGACAAATATTCTGTTTGCAACACAGAAAATAGAGGGAGAAAAATCTTCCCAGGATATGGGGATAAATCCTATCGTTCAACAATGGTGGGATTACATGGCGGATATAATGGAGGTTAACGAGGATAATTCACCCATTTCCATACCTCTGAAAGAACTGTTTTACATGGAATAAATAAAACGATATGAAACTAAAATTGATGATGTTGCTGGCCGTGATCAGCATTATGCACCTGATTGGGTGCAATCAAGATCCGCACGTTAACCGTACACAACTGTCTCAGAAATTGGAGAGAGGGTTTGTCACGCCTCCCGATTCCATTCAGACCAGCGTCTATTGGTACTGGATATCGGATAATATTTCAAGGGAAGGTGTGGTAAATGACCTTCATGCCATGAAAAAGGCAGGGATCAACCGGGCATTCATTGGGAACATCGGGATTGATAACCTTCCCTACGGCAAGATAAAAATGTTCAGTGAGGAATGGTGGAAGATCATGCATCTAGCCCTGAAAACAGCAACTGAGCTGGATATAGAAATTGGTATCTTCAACTCTCCCGGTTGGAGTCAATCGGGAGGCCCATGGATCAAACCGGAACAATCGATGCGCTATCTGGCCTCTTCAGAGCTGAAGGTGATGGGTCCCCGACAAATTACGCAACAACTCCCTAAACCGAGTGAGCAGTTTCAGGACGTGAAAGTGATAGCTATCCCAAATATGATGCGTGATGAGTTGATGTTGACTCACAATAATGCAGTAATTGAGAGCACTCCTCGTCTTGCCAACCTTGCACGATTAACCGACAACGATCCGCTGACAGGAGTGAACCTGCCCGAAGGAAATCAAGTAACGATCAACTTCAAATCAGAAGAACCGTTTACCGCCCGAAACCTCATCATTCAAACAACCCACGCACCGCTGATGGCTGAAGCCGTTCTGCAGATCAAAGAGGGAAATGACAAATACAAAACCATTGCGCAATTTGTCATCAATCGATCCAATCCTGCACTGAATGTCGGATTTGATCCCTATGCACCCGTGACGATCTCTCTCCCGAACACTCGTTCGAAGAATTTCAGGCTGATGCTTTCCTATCAGTCAGGTGGCGGTGGACTGGCAGAGGTCAGCCTGAGTAGCGTTCCCCGTATGGAGAGATACAGCGAGAAAACACTGGCTAAAATGCACCCTACTCCCCTTCCCTATTGGAATGCGTATATGTGGCCGGAACAACCGGAGGTGGATGACATGAGCCTGGTCATTCAGGATGATCAGATCATCGACCTTACCCAACGGATGTCCCCTGAGGGAGTTCTCAACTGGGATGTACCTGAGGGAGAGTGGATTGTTTTGCGAATGGGTATGACCCCCACCGGTGTCACCAACAGCCCTGCTTCTCCGGAAGCAACGGGCCTGGAGGTGGATAAAATGAGTAAAAAATGGACAGCAGCTCATTTCGACGGTTTTATCGGCGAGATCTTAAAGAGAATCCCTGAAGCTGACAGAAAGACATTCAAGGTAGTTGTTCAGGACAGCTATGAGACAGGGGGACAGAATTTCACCGATGGCATGCTGGAAGAATTTGAACAGCGTTACGGGTATGACCCCTTTCCTTATCTACCGATCTTCAGGGGTTATGTGGTCAACAGCCGGATGGAGTCGGACCGCTTCCTGTGGGACCTGCGAAGAATGATCGCAGACAAGGTTGCCTACGATTATGTAGGGGGCCTGAGGGATGTCAGTCATCAACATGGCCTAACCACCTGGCTCGAAAATTACGGGCACTGGGGATTCCCGGGTGAGTTTCTGATGTATGGTGGTCAGTCCGATGAAATTGGCGGTGAATTCTGGAGCCAGGGTGAACTGGGGGACATCGAGAACCGTGCTGCCACATCGGCAGGTCACATCTACGGGAAAAACAAGATCTCCGCCGAGTCCAACACCTCCGGTGGCCCGGCCTACTCAAGACATCCGGCGATGATGAAACAGCGTACCGACCGTTTCTTCGCCGAGGGTATCAATAATACATTGCTTCACGTTTACATCATGCAACCGTATGAGGACAAGAATCCCGGCGTAAACGCATGGTTTGGAAACGAATTCGATCGCAAGAACACCTGGTTCTCCCAATTGGATCTGTTCACTCAATATCTGAAACGCACCAATTTCATGTTACAACAAGGGCTCAACGTGGCCGATGTGGCATACTTCATTGGCGAAGATGCCCCCAAAATGACAGGGGTCAGAGATCCTGAACTACCACAGGGATATCAGTTCGATTACATCAACGCCGAGGTAATCCTGCGGGACATGACCGTCAAGGATGGGCTGCTGACGCTTCCCCATGGGACGCAGTACCGGGTACTTGTACTTCCCAAACAGGAAACGATGCGTCCGGAAGTGTTGGCAAAAATCAAGAATCTGGTCAATGAAGGAGCCTGCATATTGGGGCCGGCACCCAAACGCTCTCCCAGTCAACAAAACCAACCGGAGGCGGACAAACAGGTACAGCAAATGGCAAAGGAACTTTGGGGCGATTTGGATGGCGAAACAATCAAAGAACGAGAATTTGGAAAGGGCCTGATCATGAGCGGCCTGTCTCTCGAAGAAGTGTTCGATCGTATCGGACTTCTCCCCGACTGCAAATTGCCGGAAGATCATTCCATTCATTACGGACACCGGACAATGGAGGGTATCGAGATTTACTTCCTTTCTAACCAGACGGATCAGGAGAAAATGATCCAACCTGAATTCAGGGTAACCGGCAAACAGCCTGAACTGTGGGAAGCCACCAGCGGCAGCATCAGGGTTCTTCCGGCATTCGTGGCCAACACAAAAACAACGGCAGTACCATTAAAGCTGGCTCCCTATGAGAGTGTGTTTATTGTATTCAGGAATAAAGCAATAAAAAATCCAGAGAACGATCTCAAGGTGAACTATCCGGAACCGGAAATCATTGCTGAATTGAAAGGGCCCTGGCGTGTCTCCTTTGATCCCTCCTTCAGAGGGCCCGCAAAGCCGGTGGTTTTTGAAACCCTGCAGGACTGGACAACCTCCTTGAATGATTC
The DNA here is from genome assembly GCA_003517675.1 of Porphyromonadaceae bacterium. GTDB lineage: Bacteria > Bacteroidota > Bacteroidia > Bacteroidales > Dysgonomonadaceae > Proteiniphilum. Next base: position 32,562 of record DPAC01000107.1, read on the forward strand.
CATCAAATATTACTCCGGTGCAGCCACCTATTCGATTGCATTCACTGCACCCGATAAACAGGAAAATAAGCACATTGAGTTGAACCTGGGTAGCCTGACCGCCATGGCCAGGGTGAAAATTAACGGCAATGAAGCCGGGGGTGTCTGGACTCATCCCTACAAGCTGGATATCACCCAATGGGTGCAACCGGGACAAAATGAACTGGAGATAGAGGTGGTGAACAACTGGATGAATCGTCTGATTGGTGATCAGAACCTACCGGAGGCACAAAGGGAAACGTGGTGTTATGTCAATCCTTATAATGCAGAGAGCCCCTTACACCCTTCGGGACTGTTCGGACCTGTCACAATTCAGTCATTGCAGTATCAATAACATTGGAGAGCTACATCTTTTGAAAACATTCAACGTGCTAAAAATTTGATAATACATACCCTGAACGAGCCAGAACCAAACAGGTCTTTCCAAGTTGAATGAAAATATTTCCTTCTGTAATGCTCGTCAATAAAGCGCTACAGAAGGTTGTCAAAAACATTATGCCAAAAAATATATCATTTTGAAAGATAAGGTACTACGTTTTTTTCGGATCAACCGTGAAAAAAGCCGAAAACCGGGGATTAGGGCCGACATAAACAACATGCAGATTTAAACAAGATGTTGGTAAAGTTGGTGACCTAAGCGCCTAAAAATCTCGAATAAAAGTTGCACATGTCAGGTAAAATGTTTAATTTTAGGGCATTGAATAAGAGCCAGCACACATCTGACCCATGCAATATAAAAATGATTAAAAAGCTTATGGACAATGCATTCAAAGAAAAAATCAAATCGTTTATCCTGGAGGAAAGCGATGAACAACCGGTTGCTGCCCAGCCGGACACTTTTTGGCAGAAGCTGAAAGACGTGGGCACCGAATTGTGGCTCGACACGGGCGACATGGAGGAAGCTGAAAAAAACTGGTCGGCAGAGATGACCGCTCTCACTACAAATAACACATTAATAAATAAAGAGATACAGAAAGGCATTTATGATGCGTTTATTGCCGATGCCATGGAAATCGTCAAGGAACTGCCCGTACAGCAACAGGTAAAAGAAATTGCTTTTATCCTGAATGCCCGGCACGGGCTGCGGCTGGCCAGAAAGTTTGGCGGTTTCGTGAGCGTGGAGTTGCACACCGATACCGCCCATGATATTGAAGCGATCATGGAATACGGCATGCGCTATTTTGAAATCTGTCCCGATCAGTTTATCGTGAAAGTGCCCTATACTGCTTCCGGTCTGATAGGTGCCCGCAAACTGCGGGAAAGAGGCGTAAAGATCAACTTCACGCTTGAGTTTTCAGCCCGGCAGAACGTATTGGTGGCCGCCATTACCAAACCCAATTACCTGAACGTGTTCCTGGGGCGGATCGGCGCTTACATCAGTGATAACGGACTGGGCGACGGCTCTGGCGCAGGCGAAAATGCCGTTCTGTCCTCCCAAAAATGGGTGAAGGAACTGACAAAAAATAACCCGGAACCTACCCGGCTGATCGCGGCCAGCCTCCGAAATTACCAGCAACTGGAAGACCTTGCAGGCGTGGATGTTTTTACCATGCCCCCCAAAGTGGCTGCCGAAGGGAAAGCAAAGCTGTCCGGCAATTTCCGCTCCCGGTTGAATGAGTTTTATCCGGTCGGCCTCAATGAGAAGGCAGAAGACTGTTTTACCGAAAAACTGTGGGAAGTTTCCGACAATGAGCTGCAACTGGCTAAAAGCCTCAGCAAGAACTGCCCGCAAAATGGCGAAGAGCTTGTTCAAAGGGCATGGGAAGCTGATTGCGGTGATCTGTTTCCCCGGCTCAGTGACTCCGATCTGCAGCACATCACGGAAGATGGGAAAATTCCGAAACACGAACGATGGGCATCCCGCATCAAAAACGGCGAGCTGGCCATTGACACCCTACTCAATCTGGCAGGGCTTGCCAGCTTCGCTTCCGACCAGGCTCAACTGGATGAACGAATTAAGCAAATTATTGCATCAAAAAAATAATTTGTTTGCGTACTCCAGAAATAATATAACATGTGGGCGAACACCCAGATAAACACTCCCAGAGGAATACTCTCAGTAAAATGGGAAAATGGGGGAAACAGCAAGAAAATTGTGCTCCAGGTGCCTGTAGGATCCATCGCAAAAGTGCAAAAGCCAATCGATGCGACAGAGGTGATCATCAACAGGAAAAGAATGGATAACGCCGGCAGTGTGCTTCAGTTGCAGAGTGGTACATATCATATCGAATTTAAAAGCAATTAATTACAAATTTCATCAACTCGCTCCCTAATGAAAAAGAACTTCATCCTGATTGGAATAATCTATTTTATTTCTATGCCAATCCTTTATTCCCAGTTTTCAATCACAAACCTTAAGTGTGAATATCTTACAAATCCTATAGGTATTGACGCAGCTCATCCTCGCTTTACCTGGCAGGTAATATCGTCTCAAGCCGGTTTTCAGCAGGCTGCGTATCATCTTGTGCTGGGTACCGATTCATCAGCTGTTGCCGGGGGAGAAGGTGAGACTTGGGATTCAGGAATGATCCACTCGTCCAAACTACCGGTAAGCTGTGACCGAACTGTTTTGCAACCTTTTACCCGATACTATTGGAGTCTCCGCATCCAGGAACAGTCAGGAAAATGGTCGGCATGGTCATCACCTGCATTTTTTGAAACGGGCATGATGGATCAGACCAACTGGAAAGGCAAATGGATTACCGATACGTATGACTACAAAGTGAAACCAGCCGCATACTTCCGGAAATCTTTTACTTCCGGTAAAGCAATTCAATCAGCTCGTGCATATATAGCAGCAGCAGGTCTTTACGAGTTATCGATCAATGGGGAACGAATTGGAGACCATCGACTTGATCCGATGTTTACCCGATTTGACAGACGTACTTTGTATGTTACTTATGATGTAACCCGTCAGTTGAAAAAAGGAGCAAATGCTGTGGGTGTTTTGCTGGGAAACGGGTGGTATAATCTTCAATCAAGTGCTGTCTGGTATTTCGATCTGGCACCATGGCGTGCAAGGCCAAAGTTTTGTATGGATATACACATCATTTATAGTGATGGATCCAAGGAGATTGTGGTTACCGATGAAACCTGGCAGACTTCCGAAAGTCCGATCATTTTCAATAGCATCTACACCGGAGAACATTACGATGCAAGAAAAGAACAACCGGGATGGGACACAGCAGATTTTAATGCGAAGGATTGGAAAAGCGTACTTCTAACCGGTGCACCTTCCAAAAATATCGTCTCACAAACATTACATCCGATAAGAAATGTCAAAGAAATAAAGGCAGTATCACTCAAAAAACTTGACCAGAAAACCTGGTTATATGATTTCGGACAAAATCTGTCAGGTGTCTGCCGAATAAAAATTAAAGGGCCGTCGGGAACTGTTATACGATTGAAATATGTTGAAAAACTGGACTCGTTGGGACGCCCCGATATGTCAAACATCGATGTACATTATACCCCTCACGATGATAGTGATCCTTTCCAGACCGATCTCTTGATTCTGAGTGGGGAAAAAGTAGATGAATTTACGCCCAGGTTCAACTACAAAGGGTTTCAGTATCTGGAAGTTTCATCAGATATCCCGCTGGAATTAAATCAAGATCAGGTGACCGCCATCTTCATGCACAGTGATGTGCCGGCAAGAGGTACGATCCATTCATCCAACAATACCCTGAACAAATTATGGGAAGCATCCAACATGTCCTATTTGTCAAATTTGTTTGGCTACCCCACTGATTGTCCACATCGGGAGAAAAACGGTTGGACCGGTGACGCTCATATCGCTGTTGAAGTCGGTTTATACAATTTTGACGGAATTACAGTATATGAAAAATGGTTGGCCGATCATCGGGATGAACAACAGCCAAACGGTGTATTGCCGGCAATTATCCCCACCAGTGGCTGGGGTTATCACTGGGGCAACGGGACAGACTGGACCAGCACCATTGCTATTATTCCCTGGAATATCTATCTTTTTTATGGCGATGACAGGCTATTGCAACAGTGTTATGATAATATCAAAAGATATGTGGATTATGTAGATGAGCACTATCCTACAGGGCTTACAGATTGGGGATTGGGTGACTGGGTGCCCGTCAAATCTGTTACACCCAAAGAATTCACATCGAGCACCTATTTCTATGTGGATGCTGTCATCCTTTCTAAAGCCGCAAAATTATTTGGTCACGAAGCGGATTACATAAAATACAGCATGCTTGCCGAGAAGATCAAACAGGCCATCAATCGCAAGTACCTGAATGAAGAGACCGGTATTTATGGGAGCGGTTTACAGACTGAAATGAGCGTTGCTCTTTACTGGGGCCTGGTTCCTGAGCATTTAAAGCAGCGGGTGGCACAGAATCTTGCTTCAAGGGTGATACAAGATAACAAACACATTGATGTGGGTCTGTTGGGATCAAAAACCATTCTAAACGCACTCAGTGAAAATGGTTATGCAGAACTGGCGTATGAAGTAGCTTCACAGGAAAGTTACCCTTCATGGGGGTGGTGGATTGTGAACGGCGCTACAACATTTTTCGAAAACTGGCCAATGGATGCAGCAAGAGATATTTCTATGAATCATATTATGTTTGGTGAAATCAATGCATGGTATTATAAAGCTCTTGGGGGCATCTTTCCCGATGAAAACAATCCCGGCTTCAAACAGATAAGGCTCAAACCGAATTTTGTCAGTGGGTTGGATCATTTTCAGGCCGAACATGAGAGTCCTTATGGAAAGATAGTTTCTTCGTGGAAAAGGACGGAGAGATCTATTCAATACCATATCGAAATTCCTGCTAACAGTAGTGCTACCCTGCACTTACCTGATGAAATTAAGATACTAAGTGTAAATAATCAGCCGATAAATCTTCAGCGTCTCATGAAACAGGTTGCCTCACAAGATGGACTCAATTGCTATGAGTTTGGTGCCGGCAATTATGATTTAATCATTTCCCCTGGATCTTCTCCTGTCTCTGCGCAAGGATTGACAGTAACCAAAACCACCGTCGGATACCGGGTGAACCCGATATTGATTACAACGGCAACGCCTTTGTTTGGATGGGAGATACAGTCAGATGAAACAAACATTGTGCAAGAGGCGTATGCCATTGAATTGTATACAAAAGAAAATGGCCGGTTGAAAAAAGTGTGGGACTCAGGAAAGGTGATTTCCGACAGAAGCCGGCAGATAGGGTACGACAATACAGAAGAGCTTGAACCGGGAAAGGAGTATCAATGGAGAGTGAAGGTGTGGGATCACAAAGGCAACATGTCGGGATGGAGCGAGATGAACAAATTCCGTACCGCTCCGGCAGCCATTGAGAAAAATGCCCACTGGATAGGAGCCATCCGCCGTGAAGAGGCCAACATTCCGCAAGGCAGAAATTATCATGCGCTCTCGGTCTCATCCGAAGCCGGTCGACAATGGCAGGAAACCCATCCCCTCTCAAAAAGGAGCATCTACCTGAGAAGAAACTTCTCTACCGGCAAAGAAATCGAAGATGCCATTATCTATATAAGCGGACCGGGGCATTATGAACTCACTGTAAATGGAGTCAGGGTGGGTGATTCACAGTTCGATCCCCTGTGGAGTGATTACGATAAGACCGTCTATTACAATGCATATGATGTAACCACAAATATGACCGATGAAAATGCAATCGGGGTACTGCTGGGAAATGGCTTTTATAACCAGCAGGGAGGGCGTTATGTGAAAATGCAGGTCAGCTTCGGGCCTCCCACGCTGTTCTTCAAAATGGTCGTCACCTATAAGGACGGCACAAAAGAGGAGATTGTATCGGACGAAAACTGGAAATACTCCCCCAGTCCCATCATCTTTAACGACATGTATGGAGGTGAAGATTACGATGCCCGCTTAGAGCAGGATGGCTGGGACCAGGTAAATTTTGATGATTCAGGATGGGAAAACGTGGTCATTCAGGAGCCACCCGCAGGCTCGCTAAGGCCACAAACAACGGAACCCATCAAGATCATGGAGACCTTTCCCATCAAAAGCACCCGCAAAGTCGGCGATGTTTATGTGTTTGACATGGGGCAAAATCTGTCGGGATTCCCGATGATAAAAGTGAAAGGTAATAGGGGTGATAAGATACGGCTCACCGTGGGAGAAAATGTCCGGGAGGATGGCTTGGTCAGTCAGTCCCAGACCGGAGCACCCCATTATTACGAATACACGCTAAAGGGCGAAGGAGATGAGCTGTGGCACCCCCGCTTTTCCTATTACGGATACAGGTACATACAGGTTGATGGCGCCAGACCGGAAGATGATGCCGATGAACTGCCGGATGGGGAGAGCAGCACGAACCGCGATCTGCCGATCATCAAAGAACTGACTTCCTGTTTTGTCCACAATTCAGCGGCTCAATCCGGAACATTTCACTGTTCCAATGAAATTTTTAACGACACCCACCGCATTATTGTGAATGCAATAAAGAGCAATATGCAAGCTGTATTTACCGATTGTCCGCATCGCGAAAAACTGGGATGGCTGGAACAAATCCATCTGAACGGCCCGGGGCTGTTTTATAATTTCAACCTCTCTTCTTTTGCGCGGAAGATTATGAACGATATCCGGGATGCGCAACTGCCGAACGGTTTGGTACCGGATATCGCACCGGAATATGTGATTTTTCAGGGCGGCTTCCGCGATTCACCCGAATGGGGCAGCACGGCGATAATTCTGCCGTTTATCTATTACGATTTCTACGGAGACAGCTCGCTGATTGCTGCCTATTACGATGTGATGAAAAGATATGTGGATTATCTCTCCTCCACTGCCACCGGCCATATCGTTTCACACGGGCTGGGCGACTGGTACGATTACAACGAGGATTTTCCTGCGGGCCCTTCCCGGAATACCCCCATCCCCTTATCTGCCACGATGCATTATTACATGGATGTCAGTTACCTTATACAAGCGGCAGAGATGCTCCATAAAACAGATGATGTGGCCTACTACAGCAACCTGCGTGAAAAAATAGGGGAAGCCTACAACAAGGAATTTTTTAACCCTGAGACAAAACAATATGGCACCGGCAGTCAGGCATCCAACGCCATGTCACTCTTTATTGATGTGGTACCGGAAGCGTATCGCACGGATGTACTGCACAATCTGGTGAACGATATAAAAAAGCACGGTTACAAACTGACCACCGGCGATGTGGGCAACCGCTATCTGTTTCAGGTGTTGGCAGAAAACGGTCTGAATGAGGTAATGTTTAAAATGCACAACCATAAGGAGGTTCCCGGCTACGGGTTTCAGATTCAATTTGGAGCCACCACACTGACGGAACAGTGGGACCCGAGAAAGGGAAATTCATGGAACCATTTTATGATGGGACAAATTGAGGAATGGTTCTACAAATCGTTGGCAGGAATCAGGACAGAAAATAACAGCGGTTTCCGGAATATCGTAATCGCCCCGCAACCGGTGGGTGACCTGAAGTTTGTGGAGGCTTCCTACAATAGCCTTTACGGAAAGATTTCGGTCAACTGGAAAAAGGAAGATGGCCGGTTTACATTGAACGTGTCGATACCCGCCAACTGTACCGCAAAGATTTACCTCCCACAGGAAGAAAAAGAGATCACTGTGGGGAGCGGGAATCACCGATTTACAAAAGAAATGTAACGCAAGGCTAACTGGAAGAGAATCACACACGCATAACAAACGAATGCACAACAAAAATGAATGCACAACAAATGTGTGTACAACAAATAATCATATGATGAAGATAAAGATGAAGTTCACCACAGCCATTGCCCTCGTTATTTTACTGTCTGCAGGATCTCTTTCTGCCCATTCTGAAAGCAGCATCACGCCTTTTCAGCAGTTGAAAGGCAGCATCACCTCTTCTCAGCAGTTGGAGGACAGTAGTACCTCTTCTCAACAGTTGGAGTGCAGCGTCGCTCCTTTTCAGCTAACCTGCGAGTACCTGACCAATCCCACCGGATTGGATATACCTCATCCGCGTTTCAGCTGGAAACTGACTGCGACCAACAAAACAGCGTTTGGACAAAGACAATCGGCGTACCGCATCCTCGTGAGCAGCAGTAAGGTGAGCAGCAGTAAGGTGAGCAGCAGCAAAGTGAGCGGCAGCAAAACGAGCAGCAAAGCGAGCAACAGCAAGGTGAGCGGCAACAAAGAATCGTTGGATAGCAGTCAGGCCGATATGTGGGATTCGGAATGGGTTCAATCGGATGACATGCAACTGATCAGATACAACGGCAAACCGCTTCAGTCTGATCAAACCTATTACTGGACAGTGGCCGTAAAGGATGAAAAAGGGAATGAATCGGTTTTTGCCAAAACAGCGGAATGGAGTACGGGTCTGTTCTCACAGGATGAGTGGACAGCAAAATGGATCGGTACGGAAGAGGTGTATGATCCGGCGGAAGGATCCAACAAGATGCAGGATCCCTGGTTTCGGAAAACTTTCGATTTGAAGGAAAAACCGGCCAAAGCTACCCTGTTTGTCGCCTCAGTCGGGTATCACGAGGTCTATGTGAACGGGCAGAGAATGGGCGATCACGTGCTTGCGCCGGCAGTTACGGATCACACCAAACGGGCACGTTACATCGCCTACGACATTGCTCCCGCTTTGAGCCGGGGAAAGAACGTAATTGCACTGTGGCTGGGAACATCGTGGTCCATCTTCGCTCCGTATGCTACCCCCGACAAACCGCGGACCCCGATTGTGATTGCACAGGCCGATCTCTACGACATGGAGGGAGTAAAAATGGTGCGGATAGAGACGGATGGGTCGTGGAAAACAGATCCCAGCCCCAACAAACTCATCGGGAACTGGGGATTTGGCGTGGGCGGATACGGGGGTGAAATCTGGGATGCCAACAAAGAGGTGGCTGGTTGGAACCTGGCAACCCTCGATGACCGTAACTGGAAAAACGCCTCAGTATACACACCGACGCTGAAACTATCGGCGCAACGGGTCGAAATCAATGCGTTGCATGATGAGCTTCAGCCGGTCGCCATAGAAAGTCGTCCCGACGGCTCTTACCGGGTGGATATGGGCGTGAATTTTGCCGGATGGACACGGATTCGTGTAAAAGGAAATCCCGGTGACACCATCCGTTTTCTCTTTTCCGAAAGGGAACAGGATACAATGACCTTCAACCTGCAGAATGCTTATGCGCTGGGTGCATCGGGAGAAGGCGTTTTTCAAAACCGGTTTAATTACAGTTCGGGCCGTTGGATCACGATACAAGGGCTGACAGATGCTCCCCGAAAGGAGGATATCAAAGGCTGGTTGGTACGTACCCATTTTGCAGATGCAGCAGACTTTGCGTGCTCCGACCCACTGCAAAACTGGATTTACAACACCGTAAAATGGACCTTTGAAAATTTATCGCTGGGCGGATATATTGTCGACTGCCCCCAGCGGGAACGATTTGGTTACGGAGGCGATGCGCATGCCACCTCCGAGACCGGGCTGCTGAATTACAAGATGGGCGCTTTTTACAATAAGTGGTTGGAGGACTGGCGCGATGTGCAGGGCACCGAACCGATGGTCGGCAACATGAACGATCCGGCCTGGGCACGCAAGCAGGAGGGCAGCGGCAGGTTACTTGGCGGGGGGATCCTGCCCCAGACAGCACCCACCTACCACGGCGGCGGCGGTCCGGCATGGGGTGGCATCGTGGTCACCCTCCCCTGGTTGATGTATCTGTATCAGGGAGACAGGGATATCCTGGAAGAAAATTTCGAGATGATCAAGGGGTGGCTGGCTTTTCTGGATACACACGTGGAAAACAACATGCTGCAACGCTACGGGGGAGCATGGGATTTTCTGGGTGACTGGCTCTGGCCGGGGGCAACCGCCCAGGGAATGAACAACGATTCGGATGAAACCCTTTTCTTCAACAACTGTTACTGGATATATAACCTGAAAATAGCCGCACAGATCGCCAGGGTGATCGGTAAAACCGTCGAAGCTGAAAAATGGGAGCATCAGGCAAAAACAGTAAGCAAAACAATCCACGAAAAATATTACCACCAGGGTGACCACAGCTATTCCGACAGATCCATGCGAAGCCTTGCGGCAGCACTCTATGGGGATATCATGCCGGCTGAATTACGCCCAAAAGTGATGGAGCGGCTGGCGGAAGAAATTCTCGTTCATAAGGACGGACATATCGACGTAGGGATCACAGGCGGCGCCATGCTCTTTAAACTGTTGCGTGAAGAGGGACGGGACGATCTCATCTATGCCATGACGTCGCAAACCACCTATCCCAGCTGGGGATTCATGCGCGAAAACGGGGCGACCACCATCTGGGAGATGTGGGAAAAAGATCTTCCCGGGCACTCCCTCCTGCACAGCTCCTATTTATATCCCGGCGCATGGTATATTGACGGGATGGCGGGCATC
>DPAC01000107.1:43257-51376 GCA_003517675.1 Porphyromonadaceae bacterium
CCTGGGCAAAAGCCGATTTCGATTCCCCGGCAGGGCTCATCAGATCGTCGTGGAAACGCGAAAAAGGGAAGTTAATGTTGGAGGTGACCGTGCCTCCGAACTGCAGTGCCACGGTATGGTTCCCCGATGAAGCAGGAAAAATAATCACTGAAAATTCCGGCCTGGCCAGGCAGGCAGGTAAAAAGAACGGGTATCTCTTGTTTGACATTCCGGCTGGAAACTACCAATTTTCAAATCAAGGAGCTAACTGAATCTAAAACCGGTAAATATTGCTTTTTTACCGGTTGATGGCGATTTTTATCCTTCATTCTTCTCCTTTTCCAGATTCTGTTTCACTCTATTTCAAATTGGACTAAATTCAAATTAAAAACCTTGCCCATCCTCTTTTATTTTTTTTGGGAAATTTGTTTCTGAATGTGATCTGAAATTGCCATATTGCAATCATCCATCTGAATCTGTTTGTATTATCATGTGCGGATGTTTTTACCAAAAATATCGGTTTAATTTTAATGTTGGTTTAACTTTAAAAATGAATGCGCTTTATGAAATGGAGATTGTTTTTGTTGATGACCGGAGTTCTTCTCTCCGCTTGTGAGGGGGAAGAGATCGTCCCGGCAGGAGGAAGAAAAGCCATCCGGCTGACAGCTGAGATTGAGGGGATGAGAACGCGTCTTTCCGGTTCCACTTGGGAAAAGGGAGATGCCATCGGGGTTTATATGAAGCGAACTGGTACTTCGCTCGACTCATCGGCACCAGAGCAGAATGTAAAGTATAGCTACAATGCAGAAACAGGAGCGTTTGAACCAAAGGATGAGAAAGGGACAATCTACTTCCCTTTTACCGGCGACAGGGTTGATTTTATAGGGTACTATCCTTACCGGGATCTGGTAAATGACTTCACCCTTCCAATCGATCTCTCGATACAATCCAAACAGTCTGCACTTGACCTGATGTACGCCGACAATGTGAAAGATGTGAATGAGGAGCAGGCAAATGTGAGGATGATCTTTTCCCACAAGCTTTCGAAAATTGTGATACAGGTAAAACATTACCGGGGAATTGAACTGGAGGATCTTTCGGTGATCATCACCTCCGTTCCGGTTACAGGTTCGTTTGACCTGAAATCGGGAAACCTGACAGTAGATCCTGCAACAAGCGACGTGGCATGCTGCGTAAACAAAGATTGCACGCTGGCTGAAGCAATCCTGATGCCAGGCACGGATCTCTCGGGAAGTGAGCTTTGGTTTGTCACCGGGGAAGGCTCAGAAGCCTATAAAGTTGATCTTGACACGCTTTTCACCACTGGTTCACTGTCACCATCCACGCAATACACATTCGCAGCCACCCTGTTCACCGATGAGGTGAAGGTTGTCACCGACTCAACAGGCGTTATCCCCTGGAATTCGCTCGATTCTGTCACGTTCACAGCGAATCGTACAACCGACCCTCCCCCGGTGATCAAAGGGTCAAAGAGCGATCCCTACACCGTGGTTCAGGCCATCAGCAATCAGGGTAAACAGGATGTCTGGGCCATCGGATACATCGTCGGGGCATTTGACGGCAGCATCAGCAAATTTGTAACCGACACCACCGGGCAGGTCAGAACGAATGTGGCATTGGCAGACAACCGGGGTGAAACGGAGATTACCCGTATGTTGCCGGTAAACTTTTCCAGTACATCACTGAAAAATGCGCTGAATATATGCGACAATCCTTTAAATATCAACAGGCTGGTAATGATCAGAGGCGACCTTGAAGCATACTATTCGGTCCCCGGCATGAGAAACACAACTGATTATCTGTTTCTGGAATGAGGTAAAAAGGTGCCTGTAACAATGGAACAAAGGGCCCGGGAAACAGGGCCCTCCTTTTTGCATCACTCCCCTTTCCACATCAGCAGGGCACGTGCGATAGCCTTCTCCACCAGCGGAGCCATGATCGCGTATCCTTCCCTGTTGGGATGAACCCCGTCATCGGAGAGCGCTGCAGGCAGTCCGTTGCGCTCATCTGCCATCGCTGAGAAATAATCACAATAGACCGCACCCACTCTCGACGCATAAGCCTGAATCCGCCTGTTTAGCTCCACCACCTTCTCGGCCGGTTCTTGCCCCGGACGCCAGGGGAAATCGTAAGCCGGAAGAACCGAACAGAGTACCACCTGAATACCATTGACCTGTGCCAGCTCCGTCATGGAGTGAAGGTTATCCTCTATCATCTCCAGGGTAGAGGGCCCTGTGTTGCCGGCAATATCGTTGATGCCGGCCAGGATCACCACCACCTTGGGACGCAGGTGGATCACATCCTGACGAAAACGGATCAGCATCTGTGGGGTGGTCTGTCCGCCTATTCCCCGGTTGATATAGGGTTTTCCGGCAAAAAACTCCGGCATTTGTGTGATCCATCCCTCTGTGATGGAGTTTCCCATGAATACGACCCTGTCGTCACACGTTCTGGCAGGGCCCAGTTTTTCGTTTTCCTCTCTGAAACGATTTAAATTGGCCCAATCCTGAGCCTGGGCGATCATTGTCCAACACATCATCATGACAAGCAAAAGCAACCGTTCTTTTCTATTCATTTTTTTCGGATATTATAATGGGTATATTCCAATGATTGTTCTTTTTATTCAACGCAATTGACCGAAATCAACGGTCAATTTATGGACAGGATGTTTAGGATTGTCTTCTGCAGATTTCGAAAAATCATTCTTGAGCTGTTTAAGCATCACAATTAACTGAAATCAAGGGTCAAATTATTGAAAATCAACGGTCAATTTATGACAAAAGTCCCTTTTCCGGGTACTCTTCAGCAGACTCATACGATGAAACGTCAAAATTAGTTATTTAAACCTTTCCTCCCACCTTGTTCATCGATTATTTTGGTCGATATGTCGATAACTTGCCCTAAAAAAACTAAAATGGATACCACGGAGTACCTTTGGTAGCGCCAAAATCGGTAAATTTGAAAAAAATTCATTCACCGACATGACGAAAAAGAGCAAAATTATTGTTTTTGGCTCCATTGCAATATTGATACTGGGGATGGCTTTCTTTCCGGCAATCAGACGTTTGTTTGCCTCATCGGATCAACCTGAGGTTCCCATACAGGGAAGCGAAGCAAGCAGGCGTGAACTGCCCGTCAGCGCCACCATCCTGACACCGCAAACGTTGAACAACATGTTTCGAATCACGGGAGTGCTGCTCCCCGATGAAGAAGTGGACCTCACGTTTGAGTCGCCGGGAAAGATCACGCACATTTACTTCCGTGAAGGAACCTTCGTAGAAGAGGGGACCCTGCTGGCCAAAGTAAACGATGAACCGTTGCAGGCTGAGCTGAAAAAGCTCGAAGCACAGCTGCCGCTGGCCGAGGATCGGCTTTACCGGCAGCAGACCCTGTTGGAGAAGGATGCCATCAGCCAGGAGACCTATCAGTCGGTATTTACCCAGCTGGAGACACTGAAAGCAGACATTGAACTGGTGAAGGCGCGCATCCGGCAAACAGAGCTGCGTGCTCCCTTCAGCGGCATCATCGGTCTGCGCCAGGTAAGTGAAGGGGCTTATGCATCACCCAACGTAGTGGTCACCACCTTAACAAAGATATCGCCGCTCAAGATTGAATTCTCCATCACCCAGAATTTTGTCAATCTGATCAGACCGGGTACCGAGATTGAATTCACCGTGGAGAACGATCTGGAAGTGTACAATGCCTCGGTTTACGCGGTGGAGCCGCGCCTCGATGAGCAGACATTCAGCCTGTTTGCGCGGGCACGTTACGAGAATGCCGACGGGAAAATCAAACCCGGGCAGTCGGCCAGCATCCGGATCAAACTGGATCAGATCGACAACGCCATTGTGATTCCCAGCATTGCCACGGTCAAGGAGATGGGACGGGATATCGTTTACGTCTATGAGGGCGGAAAGGCGAAAGAGGTAGAGATCATGACCGGCATGCGCACAGCCTCCTCGGTGGAGGTTGTCAGCGGCCTTGCGGCGGGCGACACCCTGTTGACCACCGGAGTGATGCAGCTCCGCACCGGCATGCCGGTAAGAATTGACCGTATGGTTCCTAACACTGCAGAGTAAATCGTATGAATTTTTCCGAACTCAGCATCAGACGACCGGTATTGGCCACGGTGATGGTATTGATTATCCTCATCTTCGGCGCCATCGGATACACAAACCTGGCGGTACGGGAGTACCCTAATGTGGACAACCCCATCATCACGGTACGGGTATCCTACCCCGGTGCCAACGCGGAGGTGATCGAGAACCAGATCACCGAGCCGCTCGAACAGAACATCAACGGCATCCCCGGCATCCGTTCACTCAGGAGCCAGAGCAGCCAGGGAAGCTCCCGCATCACCGTCGAGTTTGAACTGGACGTCGACCTGGAGAGGGCGGCAAACGATGTGAGGGACAAGGTATCCATTGCCCAGCGCTATCTGCCGCGCGATGCCGATCCGCCCATCGTCTCAAAGGCCGATGCCGACTCCGATCCCATCATGCAGATCACCGTGCAAAGCCCTACCCGATCACTGCTGGAGCTTTCCGAGATTGCCGACCTCACCGTGAAGGAGCGGCTACAGACCATCTCCGACGTGAGTGCGGTGGAGATATGGGGAGAGTACCGCTATGCGATGCGCCTCTGGCTCGATCCCATCCGAATGGCAGCCTACAACATCACCCCCATGGATATCAAAAATGCCCTCGACAGGGAGAATGTGGAGCTCCCTGCCGGCAGCATCGAAGGAGACCAGATCGCCCAGTCGATCCGCACCATGGGCCTGATGCAAACCCCCGAAGAGTTCAACAACCTGATCCTCATCGAGGATGACTTCCGCATCGTCCGTTTCCGGGATGTGGGTTATGCAGAGCTGGACGCTGCCAACCGGCAGAACATCTTCCGCAGAAATGGCGTCCCGATGGTCAGTTGTGTGATCATCCCCCAGCCCGGCGCCAACCATGTCAACATCGCCGACGAGGTGCGGCTGCGTATGGAGCAGATGAAAAAAGACCTCCCGGAAGATGTGACCCTGGATGTGGCGTTCGACAACACCCAGTTCATCCGGGCATCCATTACCGAAGTACAGTCCACCTTGATTATCGCCTTTATCCTGGTCGTCCTCATCATCTTCGCCTTCCTGCGAAACTGGCGGGTCACCCTCATCCCGGTAGTGGCCATTCCGATATCGCTCATCGGCAT
Source organism: Porphyromonadaceae bacterium (assembly GCA_003517675.1). Classification (GTDB taxonomy): domain Bacteria; phylum Bacteroidota; class Bacteroidia; order Bacteroidales; family Dysgonomonadaceae; genus Proteiniphilum. The sequence continues at coordinate 48,457 of DPAC01000107.1, forward strand.
TTTCTTTGTGATGTATCTCGTCGGATTTTCCATCAACGTGTTGTCGATGCTCGCCGTGGTGCTCGCTGTAGGCCTTGTGGTGGACGATTCCATTGTGGTGACCGAAAATATCTTCCATAAGATAGAGGATGGAATGGATCCGGAAGAGGCTGCTATCGCCGGATCAAAAGAGATTTTCTTCGCCGTGATCTCCAGCACCATCACCCTGGTGGCCATCTTCATCCCGATCGTTTTTCTGGAAGGGATGACGGGAAGGCTTTTCCGTGAATTCAGCATCGTACTGGCAGGGACAGTACTCATCTCCGCCTTTGTGGCACTATCCTTCGTGCCCATGCTCTCGTCCAGGTTACTAAGCCGGGAAAGAAAGAAAAGCAGGTTTTACGACAAGACAGAGGTTTTCTTCAACGGGATGAACCGGTTCTACGAAACGACGCTACGCAGCTTCTTCCGCCGCAAATGGCTTGTCTTTCCCATCCTGATTCTTGCTGCCGCTCTGATTGTCCTCTTCTGGAATATCATCCCCGCGGAGATGGCTCCACTGGAAGACCGGTCTCAGATTACAATCCGTACCACGCCTCCCGAAGGAGCCACTTACGAGTTCATCAGGGACTATACCGACCGCATTGCGGCCATTGCCGACTCCATTGTCCCGGAAAGAGAATCGAACATTGTATTTACCCGTACCGGCTTCGGCATGGTCCGTATCATATTACCCGATATAAGTGAACGGGAACGAAGCCAGATGGAGATTGCAGACGAGCTGGCACGAGGCGTGCGAAACGAAACGGCAGCCCGTTCCTTTGTGCAGCAGCAGGCAACTTTCGGGGGCCGCAGGGCGGGCATGCCCATTCAGTATGTGCTGCAGGCGCCCAATATCGAAAAACTCCAGGAGTTTATCCCTCCCTTCATGGAAAGGGTGAACCAGAGTCCTTATTTCCAAATGTCCGACGTGGATCTGAAATTTACGAAACCCGAAGCACAGATCCTCATCGATCGCGATAAGGCGGCAATGCTGGGCGTGAGCACCCGCGATATCGGCCAGACACTGCAGTACGCCCTGAGCGGACAACGCATGGGTTACTTTTACATGAACGGAAAGCAATATGAGATTCTGGGAGAGATCAACCGGCAGCAGCGTAACACACCGGTGGATCTGAAGACAATCTATATCAAAAATAACAACGGACAGATGATTCAGATGGACAACCTGGTCAAGCTGGAAGAATCGGTTGCCCCACCCCAGCTCTACCGGTATAACCGCTTCAACTCGGCCACCATCTCGGCGGGACTGGCACCGGGTTATTCGCTGGGAGAGGGGCTGGAAGAGATGGACCGCATCGCAGCCGACGTGCTGGACGACAGCTTCAGAACCGCGCTGGAAGGTGAGTCGAGAAACTTCAGGGAGAGCTCATCCAGCCTGCTCTTCGCCTTTGGACTGGCCATCCTGCTGATTTTCCTGGTGATGGCCGCTCAGTTCGAAAGCTTCAAAGACCCGTTTGTCATCATGTTCTCCGTGCCGATGGCACTCTTCGGAGCACTGCTGTTCATGTGGCTCTCCGGCGTAACAATGAACATCTACAGCCAGATCGGCATCATCATGCTGATCGGCCTGGTAGCCAAAAACGGGATTCTGATCGTGGAGTTCGCCAACCAGCGTCAACAGGCAGGGCTCAGCAAGTACAATGCCATCATCGAAGCATCGGTGCTGCGTCTGCGTCCCATCCTGATGACCAGCATTTCCACCATGCTGGGCTTGCTGCCGCTGATGTTTGCCACTGGCGAAGGTGCCAATGGCCGCATCGCGATGGGAACAGCGGTGATAGGCGGTCTGCTGATTTCCACCCTGCTCACCCTGTTCGTGGTCCCGGTGATGTACATCTACCTCTCTACCGACAGGGAAGCAAATAACAAAAAGATGAAACAAGAAGAAACCAATCATGCACAGGACTAAAGAGTGGTTCATCATACTGCTTTGCTTTCTGCTCCCCCTTGCCTCCTCTGCACAAGAGCTGATGGATCTGCAGGAGTGTTTACGGAAAGGACTGGAGAACAACTATGCGCTCCGGATCGTCCGGAACGAGGAGCAGATATCAGACAACAACGTCACCCTGGGTAATGCAGGATTTCTGCCCTCCGTAACCCTCAACTCAGGATATAACCTCCGTAGCAGCAACAGCGATCAGTTTCCCGCCGGCGAGGAGGCCACCCTCCAGCAGCGCAATGCTTCTACCGGCACCCTGGATGCAGGGGTGAACCTCAACTGGACCCTCTTTGAGGGATTCAGTGTGCAGACCAGTTACAGGCGGTTACAGGAGTTGAAGAGAGTGGGTGAACTCAACACCCGCCTGGCGGTGGAGAATTTTATCGCCAACCTCACTGCGGAGTACTACAACTACGTCCAGCAGCAGATACGTCTGGGCAACCTCAAATATGCGGTGGCGCTCTCCAGGGAACGGCTCCGCATCGTGGAGTCACGCTATCAGGTGGGGTCACTCTCACGACTTGATCTGCAACAGGCAAAGGTTTACTTCAATGCCGACAGCTCACTGCTGATCCAGCAATATGAGATCCTGCACAGCTCCCGTATCCGGCTAAACGAGATGATGGGTGGCGATGTGAATCACACTTTTGCTGCAATCGATACAACGATTTCCTACAACGCCTCTCTGCAGAAAGAAGAACTGCTGGAGGATGCCCTGCAGCAGAACACCCGGTTGCTGCTGGCTGTGAAGAACAAAACGCTCAGCGAACTGGAACTGAAGAGCCGCCAGAGTCAGAATTTCCCCTATCTCCGGCTCAACACCGGATATGGGTTCACCCATTACAACTACAACAGCGGCACATTGGACCGACAACGCAACTGGGGCCCCACGGTGGGTGTGACGCTGGGTTACACCCTCTTCGATGGCTTCAATCGCAG
>DPAC01000107.1:51594-53930 GCA_003517675.1 Porphyromonadaceae bacterium
AGCAGAGCAAGCTGGCGCTGGAGAGCGATTTTGCCTATATGTGGATGGCCTATCAGAACAACCTGGAGCTGACCCAGCTGGAGGTGGAGAGCCTGGAGAATGCGAAGCTGAACTATGAGATTGCCATGGAGAGGTATCAGATCGGCGACCTCTCAGGTCTGGAGCTACGTGAAGCACAGAACAGTCTGCTGGAAGCAGAGCAGCGCCTGCTTACCGCACAGTACAACACCAAGCTATATGAGATCTCACTGCTGCAGGTCAGCGGCAGAGTAGGCGAATACCTGATACCCTTATCACCTCCGGCAGGTCGATCATCCCCAACAGAGGTACGGTAATGTTGGTGATGATGTTTGGCAATGCCTGTTTGATCGGATAAGACAACAGCTAAGAAAAATTAACATTCTGAAGCAATGAAATGTTCCTTTTTTTGGGAAATAGCAATAGATTACCCATTTTTTTGTAACTTTGTTCACATCATAACAGCATAAAACATGCCTGCATAAGAGCTCCATTAACCGGAGTTTCATGAGGGGTAACGATGGCAATTAAGCGTCACGCGAGAAACAACATTTAGGAACTACCATATGGATAAAATTCAGGAACTTACCTCAAAGCTTTACACTGAGGGGGTGGAAAAAGGCAGGGAAGAGGCTGAGCGAATCATTGCTGAAGCCAGGAAAAAAGAAAAACAGATCCTTGAGGAGGCTGAAGCAAAGGCGACCGAGATGATTGCATCAGCACAGAAAGAGCAGGAGGAACGAAAGAAAAACACGGAGGCAGAACTGAAGCTCTACGCCACACAGGCCGCAGAGGCACTCAAGACAGAGATCATCAACCTGGTAACCGACAAGCTGGCCACCATGAACGTAAAAGCAGCAATGGAAGATAAGAACTTCATGAAAAAGCTGATCAGCGACCTGGTGATGAACTGGGCCAGGAACGAAAGCCTTACCGTGGGTGTAGAAAATGCTGAAGCACTTAATGCATACATCGCCTCCAACGCGAAGCACCTGCTCGACAAGGGATTAAAAATCGAATCGGTCAACGGTATCGGGAGCGGGTTTACCCTCTCGCCCCAGGACGGATCCTACAAGGTGCGTTTCGGCGAGGAGGAGTTCATCAACTACTTCCGCGAGTTCCTGCGTCCGCAGATACAACAGCTCCTCTTTTAACACAGAGTGGGAGTAAATCACTCCCCCTGATTGTACTTGCCTATGCTATTCAAAAATCAGTATTACTATTTTGTTTCAGGTTTACCTGACTTCTCGTTCGACAGCACCAAACTCCCTTTCACTGTTGATAGATTTCGGGAGATACTCTTCGATGCCATCAAACCGGAGGACAGAAAGCTTTTAGCCCGCTATTTCCTGCGGTACGACAACGACAACCTCTTTCATTACCTGAAGAAGAGCGGCGCTGCATGGCATCCCGCGGGTAACTTCACGCGCGAGGAGCTCGAAGAGCTGGTCAACAGGGTGAAAGCCGATGAGCCCATGGAGCATCCGCTGGCACCCGACTACTTCGCAGCAGCTGTCAAAGCCTGGCTGAATGATGAGGGAACCAATGGTGCACGCACCCTGGAGGACCTGATCAGCTCCTTCTACATGGACTACGGGTTGGAAGCCAGGAACAGCCTGATTGCCCGCTGGTTTGAGCTGAACCTCAACATAGGAAATATCCTCTCAGCCATCTACGCCCGCAAATATGGAATCGACATCCAGAAGGTGGTAGTGGGCAACAATCCGCTGGCTGTCACCATCCGGGAGAATCCCAACGCCCGTGATTTCGGTATCGGACAGGAGCTGGACTGGTTCGAAACCATCGTGCGCATCTCGGAGGAAAGCGACATTTATGAGCGGGAGCGCAAGCTGGACAAGTTTCGCTGGGATTGGCTCGAGGAGGAGACCGCCCTGGACTATTTCAACATCGAGTATCTCTTTGCCTATCTCTGCAAGCTGGAGATACTGGAACGGTGGGTCCGCCTCAATGCCGAGGAGGGTGAACGAATCTTCCGGGAGTTGATCCAGGAGCTGAAAAGCGGTATCGGCATGCCGGATGATATCTGACAACGACAAACAACAACAACCATATATGCTAACAAAAGGAACAGTAAAAGGAATCATCGCCAACCTGGTCATCGTGGAAGTAGACGGAGCGGTATCCCAAAACGAGATCGCCTACATTGATCTCGAGGGAACCCGCCTCATGTCGGAGGTGATCAAGGTGGTGGGAAAGAATGTCTATGTGCAGGTGTTCGAGAGCACCCGCGGACTGCAGGTGAACAGCACGGTGGAGTTTCAGGGACACATGCTGGAGGTGGTGCTCGGACCGGGACT
>DPAC01000136.1 GCA_003517675.1 Porphyromonadaceae bacterium
TCTCTAAACGCCAAAATCAAACACTTCAGAGCGCAGTTGCGTGGAGTTATTGATGTTGACTTCTTCCTCTATAGATTATCTCTTATCTATGCATTAGGCAAACACATGGTTTTACTGGTGATCCTAAGTTTGCCTTCCTTTTTGAATTTTGTGGCGGAGATCAGCGTAAGGGCTGTCATCACATTGTCCAGATTGTCCGATAGGATGATTTTCCCGGTGCATGTGAGTCCCTGGAAGGAGACATTATCTCCATAATTGAATGAAAGGTTGTAGTATCTTTCTATCTGTTTCAACGCTTCGGTTACAGGGATATCTTCAAATGTGAGATATCCGTCTTTCCAACTGATGAAAGAATGAACATCTACTTTCCGCGTATCGAAAGTCCCCGTCGCTTCGGAGTAAACGGCTTGTTCTTCCGGTAAAAGAAATAACTCTTGCCTGTCCACAGATTGCAGGGCAACACTTCCTTCCACCAACACTACAGACGAAGGAGAACCGGAATAGGTGGATATGTTGAACTTTGTTCCATATACTTTTACGTTATAACCGGATGTGTGTACATAGAACGATTTATTTTTATCGGGCACTACGTCTATATACATTTCACCGGAATGATATATTTCCCGGGTGTTTTTTGTGAAATCGGATGGGAATTCCAACGTAGAGCCGGAGTTCAGCCACACTTGCGTTCAGTCGGACAATACGATTTTCGATCTTTTTCCGTAAGGTATAATCAGTCGAAGCAACAAGTTCTTCACCCGACCGTTTCATCTCTTTTTGAAATAATATTGACAGTACCAATACGGCAGCACATGCGGCGGCAGCGTAAACAAAACGACGGATCCTGCGCTTACGGTTATGGCAAGAGATTGTTCCAGACGGAGGATCGCTTCCTGTTTCTTTTCCGAAGGCAACTTGAACGATGTTACGTTTATCCTTCGCAAATGTTTCTCTGCCTGCAGGATATCTTCCTTTTCAACGGGATGTTGTTGAAGAAACTCTTCCCAATACATGTTCAATTCATCCGTTGGAAGTAATTTCCACTCGATGAATTTTTCATCTTTCAGGAATCGGATAAAGTTATTATCGTCTGTTTTTAATTGCATAGATACTCGTCGAAAAAATATTTTTTTAATCCTTTTTTAGGATGTCTATATAATTAAGACGAATATAGATTGAAAACATCGTCTCATTTTGAAAGAAAAATAGAATTTATTTTAATTTTAACAGAAAAAAAGTTATCGGAATGATTTTAGATGGTGAATTTTAAAGAAAATGATCAGGTCACAGGGATAAGATTTCAACCGGTGTTTTATTTGAAATTTATTTTATAGTATTCTTTTTATCAATCCTATTTTCCGGATTCTGTCGATTATCCCAAAATGATGGTATGTGGATAGTATGTGTATTCCAGATTCAACAATTTGGTGAATATACACGATATCTCCGTGTACAGTATAGATAATTGCCATTTTTTTGTAGTTGTACGACACACCGGCCGAAGCGGTGAGCCGTGTGCGGTTCAGTATCTTTTGCTTGATTTCTTTGGCAATGATTGTTGCGGAACGGTTCCCCTTATGGTTAACAGTAACATCGAGGAAAGCCTCGTCGAGTGACAACGGCTCCACCTTATCGGTGTACTCAAGGAAGATCTGCATGATCTGGTTGGATACATTGCGGTAGAGATCGAACCGCGGCATGACACCTGTAACGCTCATCCTGGAACAATCTGCCATACTATCGTATAAGCCTTAATACTTATATCGGGTATATATAAGTTTTATGGCTTATGTTTTGACACTCTAATTTTATCACTTATATTTACAACATAAAAAATGCAGGGATGAAACGAGCAACCATATCGGCAGACATAATCGCCTCTTCTTCATTAACAGCGAGAGAGATGGATCATTTGACGCAACGGGTAAACAATCTGTTCGGGAAAATTGAAAAATATCAACATGAAAACGACAGAGGAGAGATCAGATTGCGGCTGGTTGCCGGTGATTTAATAGAGTGTCTCCTGTTTAATCCGAACGATGCGTTACGTGTGGCGTTGATCCTAAAAACAGGGATAAAATCATTTCCTTTGGATTCTTCGAAAAACACTGATCTGATGACGCGAAAATATAGAAAATTATTTGAGACCTATGGAATAAGGGTTGCCGTCGGAATCGGGGAAATGGATATCAGGCTTGCAGGTAAAGATATTTTGAAAGGCGAGGCCATCAATATCTCCGGACGGCTCATTTCAGAACAGAAGACATCGAATAAAGAGCGTGTAACCATAAAGAACACCCTCTTTTTCCATACTGAAGATGCAGGTCAAAATCGCATTTTTCAAACCCTCTTCTCCCTGCTAGATACGCTATTCACCAAGATGACCCGCAAACAGAGTGAGATCATATTGTGGAAGCTTTTGGGTTACTCAGAGAAGGAGATTGCAGACCAGTTTGGTGTTTCACAGTCATCGGTGAACCAACACTCAAAAAATGCCGGGTGGGGTTCAATCGATGATGCGCTTCACCTCTTTTCTACCTTTGACTTTCAGGACAATAAAAAAGTGTAACATCATGGAGAAGATAATCATAGCCCAGCTGATTGCTCATATCGTGGCTGATTTTTTTGCTCAACCCGCATCCGTCAGTTTCCGTAAACAAAGAGGCGCTGCTTCGTGGCACCTCTTTGTTTATTCTCACATATCTTGTTTATTAAATGTTTCTCAACCAAAATTAAATCTATGATGCACACAGAGCGCATGCTACAAAAGTAGTAAAATAGAACAAGTACAAAGTGATGAGTAGCGAAGATTCTTTCAGTTTGGTGATCGATTTGCTGATCAGATTGCGGCAGGCGGCAACAGAAATTTGCATGATCTCTGCAATTTCTTCGTAACTTTGTTCCCGGATAAAAGAAATATATCCGTGAAAAACCAATAAACAAATGTTCTTGTTACAAAATAAAAATGCGTAAATTTGTACAGGAAAGGAGATTCATTACATGGGTAATAACAAAGTAATAGCTACTATCGACATATCCCGGCCATCCGGGCGTAAGATCGTGCGTGAACTGCAGAACAAAAGAGCCGTAAAGCTTGAATATCCCTTGCCTGAGGGGGGGACAGACAACTGGCACGACTGGAAAGAGGTGTATGAACGGGGACTGGATAAACTGAGTGAATTATACGAGACTGATATACGTAAATTAGCAGAAGAGAATGATATAAAATTATAAAATGTATCATATAAAGCTATCAGATGAAGCTAAAAAGGATTTTGATGAGTATATACATTATATCCGGGGTGTATATCATGCACCTCTCACAGCTATAAAACATTATGCCGGACTAACAAAAACCATTAACAGTCTTAAAAGTTTTCCCGAAAGTTATCCGATACAAACTGGTATTTCATTTTTGCGCTATGGTTCGAATGTTCGCCGTATAAATTACAAAAAAATGGCGATTATCTATACTGTACACGGCGATATTGTATATATTCACCGGATTAGACCAGCGAACCTTATAACCAGTTTATAACTTTATATGACCTTTCTATGACCCCATTCCTGTATAAAGTAGCGGAAGTTTTTTATGCTCAGTACGGTAACGAGCTGTACCGCCACACATTTGTGCTTCCCAACCGCCGTGCGGGAGTCTTTCTGCAAAAATACCTGGCGGAGATTGCCGCTAAACCGCTCTTCTCTCCCACGATGCTCACCATCCAGGAGCTTTTTGCGTCACTCTCTTCCTATCAGCTTGCCGACAGGATTGAGATGCTGGTGATGCTGTATAGCCATTATGGGAAAATAAGTGGTTCCGATGAGTCGTTCGACGATTTCTTATTCTGGGGTGATATGCTGCTGAACGATTTTGATGAGGTGGACAAGTATCTGGTCGATGCGAAACAGTTATTTCGAAATGTACATGATCTCAGATCGTTGGAGGATGATCTTACATACCTGACTGAAGAGCAGGTAAATGCCATCCGCCGTTTCTGGACGCATTTTATGCCGGTAGAAGGAAATGAGACCAAACAGAAGTTTCAGGAGACCTGGAAAATATTGTATGAATTGTATGTCTCTTTTCGGAGCGAATTGCATGAAAAGGGGCGTGCCTATGAAGGAATGATGTTCCGGGAAGTGGCTGAAAGAGCCAGGGCGCAGGAAGTGAGAGCGTGGCAGACGGAAAGTTTTGTTTTTGTGGGATTGAATGCGCTTACTCCCGCTGAAAGAGTGTTGCTGGAACATCTGAAAAATCTGGGTATGGCCGATTTCTATTGGGATTATGATTCCCCTTTTGTGCGCGATGAGATGAATCGTGCCTCTTACCGGGTGAAGGAGAATTTGTTGCTGTTCCATTCCCGTGAACCCCTTCCGCTCTCCGTACAGGAGAGCGTGAAGCCAGAGGTTGAACTGATTGGGATCTCCTCGGGTGTGGGACAGGCCCGTCATGTGTCACAGATCCTCTCTGAGCTGGTAACCGCGGGTGCCATCCCCAATCCTGATGAAGCGATCAATACGGCCATTGTGCTACCCGATGAGAACCTCCTCCTACCGGTACTCTATTCCATTCCAAAGGCTTTCGGTAAGGTCAACGTCACCATGGGCTATGGATTGACGCATGCTGCTGTGGCAAGCCTGGTGGAGCAGATTGCCCTGTTGCAGCAGAACCTGCGCAGCCGTAACGGCGAGATTGCCTTTTTTCACCGATATGTGAAAGCGGTGCTGCGACATCCGCTGGTCTCCTCTGCCGCACCTGCCGAATCAGAAGCGTTGCAGAGCCATATCCTCACTTACAACCGAATAGTGGTGCCACGCTCCGAGATCCCTCCTCATCCGCTGTTGCAACATATTTTCACGCCTGTCGCACACTGGGAGGAGATTTCTGAATATCTGAAAACGATCTTCACCTATCTCTACCAGCATCTTACCGATCAGAAGCATAGCGGGGATCAGGCTGAAGGTAGCAGCCGTTCGGTCGACCTGGAAAGAGAGTTCATTGTGCAGTATCACAAGACGGTCACCCGGTTGCAGGACCGTTTGAAAGATGTGCAGCAGATCACGGCCGAGACCTTCTTCCGCCTGCTCAGAAACCTGGCGCGCAGCATCAGTGTGGCTTTCAGCGGGGAGCCCCTTTCAGGGTTGCAGGTAATGGGGGTACTGGAAACACGTGCCCTTGACTTCGAGAATCTGATCATCCTCTCGGTGAACGAGGGGGTACTCCCCCAAAGAAATGCCACCACCTCATTCATCCCCTACACCCTCCGCAAAGGGTTTGGACTGCCCACCTATGAACAGCAGGACAGCACGTATGCTTATCACTTTTACAGGATGATCAGCCGTGCCAGACGAATCTATCTGCTCTATGATACCCGTACAGGTGAGGAGTTGCAGAGTGGGGAGGTGAGTCGTTACTTTTATCAGATGAAGTACCTCTACAATGATGCATTCCGCATCACCGAGCGGGTGGCAACTTACGATGTGGCGGCTCCCAAAGTCTCTCCCGTAACCGTTGTAAAGAGTGAAGAGGTGATGCGAAAACTGGATGCATTTCGTGCAGGCGGTGAACGGTCGCTCTCGGCATCGCTGGTCAATGTTTACATCAACTGTCCGCTGAAGTTCTATTTCACTGCCCTGGAGGGGCTCTCTGAAGAGGAGGCGGTGGAGGAGACCGTAGAAGCGGATGTCTTCGGTTCCATTTTTCATCGTCTGATGGAGACACTTTACAACCGCCATCAGGGAATGACCATTACCCCCGACCTGCTCACCTCACTTGTGAAAGATGAAGCGTTACTCAACAGGACGCTGGAGCGCGCTTTTGCGCGATATTACTTCCGCGATGAGAATCATCCCCGCCCTCTGGAAGGGCAGCACTATCTGATCGGCGAGATCCTGAAGAGTTACGTGAAACAGACACTCGAGATGGACAAGCAATTCACTCCTTTCTCCTACCTGGGCTCTGAGTATCAATTCAAAAGCTCATACAGGGTGAACGATGAGTTGGAAATCAGCTTCAAGGGGAGCATCGACCGGATCGACCGGGTAGGGGATTCGGTGCGGATCATCGACTACAAGACAGGTAAAGGAGAAACCACATTCAGGGAGATGGCAACGCTTTTTGATGCATCAAAGAACAACCGTCCCTACCAGATCCTGCAGGTTCTGATCTATGGCCTTTTTTACCTGCAGGAGAACCCCGGAACGGTCATCTCACCCGCACTCTATTATCTGCGTTCAGTTTACGACCGGCTCGACCCTGTGATCCGTTACGACAAGCATTCCGTCAGCGATCTCTCACTCCTCTTGCCGGAGTTCCGGCACCATTTCGATGCCTTGCTGGAGGAGATCTTCAATCCGGCCCTGCCGTTTAGGCAAACCGAGAACATCCGGAGTTGTGAATGGTGCCCTTTCCGGGAGCTCTGTAACCGGTGATGACGAAAGGAACAAACCCTGTTATCCTTTTTTTCGTTTCACCCTCCTCAGAATCAGAAAGAGGGTGGTGAGCAGCATGATGAACAGCGCGATATACGCAATGGTGTCCGTCACCCGGATGCTTAGCGGTTTAAAATGGAACTCAATGGTGTGTTTTCCCTCAGGGACCACCAGACCACGGAGGGTATAGTTCACCCGCAGCATCTCAGCCGGTTCACCGTCAATGGTGATCTGCCACCCTTTGGGGTAGTATATCTCGGAGAAGACTGCCAGTTCATCTTTCTTCGCATCGGCCTCATAAATCAGGTAGTCAGAGTCATACTCGGTGAGCCGGATAAATGAGGCACTGTCGGCAGGGGTGATCTGAACCCCTGTCAATAGCGGCTCAAACTGTTTGTCAGCTACCGCTTCTCTGCGTAGGTCCATGGAGGAGAGAGCCTCAATCTCTTCGTCGGCACTCCCCACAAAACGGATGTTGTCCACAAACCAGGCATTGCCCATGGCATGCGGGTTGAATACAGGCAGGGTGCCGCCACCCTGTGCCGGCATGATGATCCAGCGGCTGTTGAGCATGTTCAGTACCTTGAATGCATCGCCGTTAACACTGTCCAGCCGGCCACCGCTACTGATGATGGCCTGTTGAAGTGCACCCATCTCACGGGTGAGGTGGCGGTCAATCAGATCCTGGTAACGGCGCAGCTTGGCGGCATGGTAACCTCCGATCACCTTGTGGTGGTAGGGGGTGACCCCGTCGTTGAAAGTGCTGGTCGCCATGTTCAGCACGCGGTAGTAGAGGGTGCTGTCCTGCAGGATCACTTGATCTGTTGGAGTCAGCGTGAACAATTGCTGTGTTTGGGCAGGTACAACAAAATCTGAATCTTTCAGGTATCGCTTGTTTACACCCCACATGTCGATCAACGACAGCAACAGGATGGACCCTACCATCCATTCTCCTTTGATCCTCTTCGTCATGAAGAGCCATAGGATCAGCGCACCGGTTGCCACGATAAAGAAGCTGCGCCAGGCATCTGCTGTGAAGATGGCCACCCGCATTTCGGTGAGGTTGGCCAGGATGGGCTGGATATGTTCCGGCGGGAGCGACAGCAGCGCCTGCATCTCAGAGGAAGAGACAAATGAGTGGAAGAAAACTTTGGGAAACAGTGCGAATAGCAGCGCAATGCCGCCGGTGAGTCCCATGCTGATATAGAGTGCACGCATGTTGTGCTTCAATCCCTCCGGTTTCGCAACGATCTCTTTCACTGCTAGCGCTGCCAGCAGGGGGATGCAGAACTCAGCCACCACCAGTATGGATGATACTGCCCGGAACTTGTTGTACATCGGCACATAGTCGATAAAGAAATCGGTCAGTGGCATCAGGTTTTTCCCCCACGAAAGCAGGATCGAAAAAATGGTTCCCGCCAACAACGCCCATTTGATGGGGCCCTTCACAATGAAAAGGCCGAGAATGAATAACATCAGCACAAAGGCACCCACATAGACCGGTCCCGAGGTCCCCGGCTGCTCACCCCAGTACTGACCGATCTGGGTGTATAGCTCCCGGTATTCGGGTCGCGCTTTGGCCATGGCACGCTCATTGTTGGAGAGGGGTACGGAAGCACCCCCCTTGGTGTTGGGCACCAGCAGCGTCCAGGTTTCGCCGATGCCGTAGCTCCAGGCAGTGATGTAATCACGTTCCAGTCCGTCACCGGTACTGTTCGTCTCATCATGAAGAGTCAGTTCCGACTTGCCGCGCATCGTCTCCTTGGAGTATTCGTAGGTATGGTAGAGATTGCTGGCATTGGCCGCAATACCGATCGCTCCTGCCATTACCAGCACACCGGTGGCTTTCAGAAAATCGGGCAGCTCTCGCCTGCGGATGGCATCTACTCCGAAAGCGATCACCATGAAAAGCATCACGAAGAGGAAATAGTAACTCATCTGAATATGATTGGCCGAGATCTGGAAAGCGGTGAAAATCATGAAAAGGAATGCACCCAGCAGATATTTCTTCCGGTAGATATAAACCAACCCCGCAATCGTAGGCGGGATATAGGCCAGGGTGATGAATTTCCAGATATGTCCAGCAGCGATGAGGATGAAGAAGTAGGAAGAGAAAGCCCAGACCACCGCCCCCAGTGCGCTCACCAGAGGTGAAGCACGAAAGGCGCGCATCAGGATGTAGAAGCCCAGCAGCATGATGAAAAGCAGATATACATAGTTGGGCAGGAAGAGTGAGTAAGCTCTTTTTGCCAGATCCAACGGCTTTGTGGAGTCGTAGGTGGGACTCATCTGGTAGGAGGGCATGCCACTGAACATAGAGATGTTCCAGCGGCTCCGTTCGCCGTCGTGCCGCTCCATAAAATCACGTTGCTCCTGCCCTTGCCCGATCGCAGCCAGCGAGTCGTGCTGTGCAATCACCCTGCCGTCGATCACGGCCGGTGTAAAGTAGAGGAAAGAAATCACTACAAAGAGCAGGATCACGATCAGATCCGGCAATATCTTTCTGAGGTTGGCAGGGGCTTTCATCATTTTTTTATCTTTCAGATTATCGAATCAACCACAAATGTACTCTTTTATTCGCGGAAATCCGATGACACACGTTCACCAAGTCGCTCCGTACGGTGAACTACACCACCGGACTGCCCGGCATCACCTCTTTGGTGGGTGAGATCAGAGCCAATGTGCCGTCACTGTTCTCTGCCGAAAGGATCATGCCCTCCGAGAGGATGCCCCGCAGTTTCCTTGGCTCCAGGTTGGCAATAAAGCATATCTGCCGGCCTACCAGCTCCTGCGGGTTGGGGTAGTATGCAGCTATTCCGGAGAGGATGGTTCGCTTCTTCAGTCCGTCGTCGAGCAGGAAACGGAGCAGCTTGTCCGCCTTGGGCACTTTCTCGCACTCCAGCACCGTGCCCACCCGGATATCCAGCTTCTCAAAGGTGTCGAACGGAATCATTTCTTTCACCGGTTTCGCCCGGTATTCGTTCGCCTCGTTTGTTTTCCTGGTGTCGAGCAGCTTCTGTACCTGTTGCTCAATCACTGCATCTTCTATTTTCTCAAACAGCAGCTCCGCCGTGCCCAGCCGGTGGCCTTCCTTCAGCAGATCGAAACGGCCCAGCTGCTCCCACGGCAGCTTCTCCGTCTGAAGGAAAGAGCGCAGCCGCTCCGCCGAGAAGGGGAGGAAGGGCTCACAGACGATGGAGAGATTGGCGGTGATCTGCAAGGCAACATGGAGGATGGTCGCTGTGCGTTTCATATCTGTTTTGGCCGTTTTCCACGGTTCTGTGTCAGCCAGATACTTGTTGCCGATGCGGGCCAGGTTCATTGCCTCCCGCTGTGCGTCACGGAAGTGGAAGGTTTCCAGAAGTTGCTCCACGGAGGCTTTCACCTTCTCTACCGCTGCCAGGGTCTCCCGGTCGTAGTCGGTCAGCTCGCCGGCAGCCGGTACCCGGTTGTCGAAATATTTCTGTGTGAGCACCAGCGCCCGGTTCACAAAGTTACCCAGCACAGCCACCAGCTCATTGTTGTTGCGTGCCTGGAAATCCTTCCAGGTGAAGTCGTTGTCCTTGGTCTCAGGTGCATTGGCGGTGAGCACATAGCGCAGCACATCCTGCTTGCCGGGGAGCTCCTCCAGGTACTCGTGCAGCCACACCGCCCAGTTGCGGGAGGTGGATATTTTGTCTCCCTCCAGATTCAGAAACTCATTGGCCGGTACATTCTCCGGCAGGATGTACGATCCTTCCGCCTTTAGCATGACAGGGAAAACAATGCAGTGGAAGACAATATTGTCCTTGCCGATGAAATGCACCAGTTTGGTATCTTCCTGCTTCCACCACTTCTCCCAGCTGTCGGGCAGTAGTTCCCGCGTGTTGGAGATGTAGCCGATGGGTGCATCGAACCATACATAGAGCACTTTTCCTTCAGCACCCTCCACAGGCACCGGTACACCCCAGTCGAGATCACGACTCACCGCCCGCGGCTGCAGTCCCAGGTCGAGCCACGACTTACACTGTCCGTACACATTGGTCTTCCATTCTTTGTGATCCTCCAGTATCCATTGACGCAGCCACGCTTCGTGTTTGTCAAGTGGAAGATACCAGTGTCTGGTCGTCCGCATCACCGGCACGCTGCCGCTAAGGGTGGACTTGGGATTGATCAGGTCGTTGGGACTGAGTGAGGTGCCGCACTGCTCGCACTGGTCGCCGTACGCCCTTTCGTACCCGCAGTGCGGGCAAGTGCCGGTGATATAACGGTCGGCCAGAAATTGCCCTGCCTCCTCATCGTAATACTGCTCGCTTTCCAGCTCCGTAAATTCTCCCTTGTCGTACAGGGTACGGAAAAAGCCGGAGGCTGTTTCACGATGTATATCGGAAGTTGTGCGGGAATAGATGTCGAAGGTGATACCGAACTCAGCGAACGATTTTTTAATCAGTTCGTGATAGCGGTCCACAATAACCCGGGGTGTTACTCCTTCATTGCGGGCTTTGATGGTGATGGGAATGCCGTGCTCATCGGAGCCACCGACAAAGAGAACCTCTTCGCCCTTCAGCCTCAGATAGCGTGCGTAAATATCGGCAGGTAAATATACGCCTGCCAGGTGTCCGATATGTACCGGCCCGTTGGCATAGGGCAGGGCCGAAGTGATCAGTGTGCGTTTGAATTGTTTGGACATATAGCTTTATAAATAGGCTGCAAAGGTAAGAAAAATTGCGTTTTTAATTGTCTGACTGAGGAAATATCATTTTATCGCCCAGTTGAAAAGTCGCAATTGGAAAAACATCTCATCCTGTTTATCTGTTATAAACATCCAAACAATAGATGTCATGGATTTCAATCTGAAAGGGAAGGCCGCCATCATCGGTGGGAGCAGCAAGGGTCTTGGCAAAGCTTGTGCCATGGCACTGGCACGCGAAGGGGTCAACGTCGTGCTTTGTGCACGCAACAAAGAATCGCTGCTGCAGACGCAACGCGAAATTGAAGCAATGGCGGTGCAGGTACTGGCTATCAGTGCTGATATGGCAAACGCGGAAGACAACCTGCGTATTGTACAGGAGACGGTGGCCCGTTTCGGCGGGGTCGATATACTTGTGAACAATTCCGGCGGGCCCAAGCCGGGGACGTTTCGCGATATCTCGGAACAGGATCTGGATGATGCTTATCAGTCGGTTTTAAAATACAACATCCGGATGATCGGGCTCTGCCTGCCCTATATGGAGAAGAATAGATGGGGGAGGATTATTAATATCACCTCGGTGACCGTGAAAGAGCCGGAACCCAATATGGTGCTGTCCAATATTTTTCGCGTTGCTGTGGCCAGTTATGCCAAGACCATCAGCAAGGAGCTTATTGCTAATGGAATCACGATCAACAATGTTGCTCCCGGATCCTTCAGAACCGACAGGATCACACAGTTGATGGAAGCCCGTTCAAAAGCAGCAGGTATTTCCGTGGAAGCATATGAGCAACAAGCAATAGCCAAGTTTCCGCACAAACGATATATGGATCCGCAGGAGTTGGGCGATCTGGTCTGTTACCTCTGTTCCGATCAGGCCCGCTCGGTGACCGGCACTACGCTACAGATCGATGGTGGCCTGCTGAACGGTTTGTTATAGCGATGAGCGGTACCACCTGTTGAGAAGATGAACGAACCTCATTTATTTTTTGGGATCCTCATCTACCGGATACTCCTTTTTGAAACTGAGCCAATACTCCCCGATGGTTTGTTTCACCTCCCTGTGCAGGATGAGCAACCCAAGGAGATTGGGAATCGCCATGAAGGTAATGGTCAGCATGGACAGGTTCCAGATGATGGTGGTATCGATAAAGGAGGCCACGAAGAATGCAGCCACGTAAACAATCCGGTACAGGATTACATATTTTGCGCCTACCAGATAGGTAATGGCCCTGTCGCCGTAGTACGACCAGGCAATGGCGGTAGAGAAAGCAAACAGCAGCAGTCCGAGTGCTACAATATATTTTCCGGAATTGCCCAGGAAGCTCCTGGTGAACGCCATAGTGGTTAATGGGGCGCTGTGAATCAGCGAATTCCCTGTAATGATGATATCTCCCGATGAATTCATTACGCTCCCGTCCACTACCGCAATCTCTCCGGTGTAGGCTACTCCTCCTTTTTTTATACGGATGTTCTCCGCCAGTGAACGTGCATGGAGAAGGGCATGGTCGCCTTGTATCTCTCCTTCCTCCACTTGCAATGTGCCTGTAAACAAAGGTATGCCATCCTTGTTGTGCAGGTAATTTCTGATGGCGGCCACATCGGCGGCATCATTTTCATCATACGCCCCTGCCAACACCACAATATCGGTTTTCTGAAACTGATTGGGTACCTTCTGGTTCCACACGCCCGAGGAGAGAAGCACCATTCCGGTAAGAAAACAGATGATGATGGTGTCGATAAAAGGCTCCAGGATGGCGACCATTCCTTCCGAGACAGGCTCATGCGTTTTGGCGGCGGCATGTGCAATGGGTGCCGAACCCTGACCTGCTTCGTTGGAAAAAAGACCGCGATTTACACCGTTATTGAAAGCAAAGGCAAAACCTGCCCCAAGAAAACCTCCTACTGCTGCTGTACCTGTGAACACATCCCGGAAGATTGAAATAAAAGAGGGGATGATATTTTGATGATTGGATATGACCACAGCCACAGCTCCCAGGAAATAAACAATGGCCATGAAAGGAACCAGTTTTTCGGTTACCCGGGCAATGCGCCGGATACCTCCGATAATGATCAGCGCCAGCAAAATGGCCATCACAGCTCCTGTGATGACATGGCGGATGCCGAAAGTGGCAAAGATGGCATTGGAGATGCTGTTGATCTGGGGGAGGCTTCCTGTTCCGAACGATGATAATATGGTAGCCAGGGCAAAAAATCCTCCGAACCAGTATCCTGTTTTTATGAACTTACCATTGTTTAAGCGGATATTCAACCGCTTCTTCATATAATACATCGGCCCCCCGGCAACCATCCCTTTTTCATCGAAATCGCGGTATTTGTGGGAGAGGGTCACTTCCACAAATTTGGTACACATCCCCAGAAAAGCGGTCACCAACATCCAGAAGAGTGCAGCTGGTCCTCCCAGGTGTACGGCAAGTGCCACCCCGGCGATATTACCTGTGCCCACTGTGCCTGAGAGAGCCGTTGCCAGCGCCTGGAAATGGGATGTGTCGCCCTTGTCGCCTTTCTTGTCATACTTGCCTCTGACGATGCGCAGGGCATGGTTGAAGTAGCGGATCTGAGGAAATCTGAGGTATAAAGTAAAAAACAGACCTGTCCCCAATAGAAGAAAAATAAACCAATGATGACCGCCGATATATTGATGAACGACGCGAAAGAGATCATTGAGAAGCTGCATCTGTAAGCGCTGTTTCGATTCAAATTCTGCTTGTCGCGGGCAAATATAAATAAATCCTGTTAGAAAAGGTCAAAAAGAACCCTTAATATTTGAGTGCTCACGATACAATCTTTCTTATCTTTGCTCAATCATACCAAAAAAACAGATAAAAAGATGGATCGACGAAATTTTTTAAAAAAATCTGCTATTACAGCAACCGGTTTAAGTCTGACACCACTGATGGGAAAATCATTTTCTTCCCTGTATGGTCAGTCGGCGCCAGGCAATAAAATCAAAATCGGTCTCATTGGCTGTCGCAATCAGGGCTGGAGCAATCTCAAAACCTTTTTGCAATATGCCGGCGTGGAGTGCATCTCCATGTGTGATGTGGATGATCAATGGCTCTATCAGCGTGCATCGGAGGTGGAAGAGCTGACTGGTAAGCGGCCACCGCAACTGGTCAAAGACTGGCGCAGGGTGATCGACAACAAGGATGTGGACATGGTGATCATTGGCACACCCGACCATTGGCATTGCCTGCAGATGATTGCTGCCTGTGAGGCAGGCAAAGATGTTTACGTGGAGAAACCGCTGGCCAATAGCATCGAAGAGTGTGACCTGATGGTGAAAGCCGCACGGAAGTACAACCGCATCGTGCAGGTGGGGCAGTGGCAACGCAGCGATCCGCACTGGGACGAGGCGGCGGCCTACGTGCAAAGCGGGGCGCTGGGACGGGTGCGTACCGTGAAGGTATGGGCATACCAAACCAGTAAATGGACCCTGCCGGTAGTGCCCGACAGCGCTCCTCCCGCCGGTGTGGATTATGACATGTGGCTCGGCCCGGCACCCAAGCGCAACTTTAATCTGAACCGGTTTCATTACAATTTCCGCTTCTTCTGGGATTACGCCGGGGGGCTGATGGCCGACTGGGGGGTGCATCTGCTCGACTATGCGATGAAGGGTATGAACGTGGGACTCCCCTCCTATGTCTATGGCGCTGGCGGCAAGTTTGGCTATCCGGATGATGCCATGGAGACACCCGACACGCTCATGGTCACCTACCGCTATCCCGACTTCAACATCATCTGGGACCATGCCTGTGGCATTGGCAACGGACTCTTTGGTCTGCGCGAGGGAGTGGCCTTCTTCGGTGAGAACGGAACAATGATCCTTACCCGCAGTGGATGGGAGGTGATGCCGGAGCAGGCTATCAACAGTCGCACCTTCCCCTACTGTTATCCCTGCGACGACGAGAAGAAACCCAATACCCTTCGCATGGAAGCGGTGGAGAAAAGAGGAGGCAGCGGTAAAGGTCTCTACCTGCATGCCGGCAATATGCTGGAGTGCATGCGGAGTCGCAAGCTGCCCAATGCCGACATCGCCATTGGTGCCGAGGTGGCCAAGCTGAGTCATATGGGCAACATCTCCTGTCGTGTGGGCAGGGCGCTGCACTGGGATAATGAGACCGGGGCATTTGATAACCTGGAGGCCAACAGGCTGATCAAAGCCAACTACCGTGATCCCTGGAAGCTGCCTAAAGTTTGAGCAGCATCCTGTAGTGTGGTTCATTCATGATGCAACAGAAAGCAGGCAGCGGAAAAATGAGCTATCCACTGCCTGTTCTATACAAAAAAGGATGGTCCCTGAAATTGTGATAGGGGGACCATCCCGATCGCGTCACGCGATCCTGTTGATCACCTAAAACTTATACACCCACTCGGCGAAGGCATTCACCCAGCTCTGCAGGAATGCACGGGTCTCTTCGCTCTTCAGGTTGTTCTGCTCGTCGAACAGCTCCCAGCTGTTGCCTATATAGGCTTCCGGTTGTTGCATCATGTAGATGTTGAGGAACACCATCGGCTGCCGCAGCGCATGGTTGGCTGCTTCTCCACCCAGGGGGCTCATCGAACTGCTCACAATCGCACCCGGCTTGCCGCCCCACTTGTTCTGACCATAGGGCCGTGATGCCACATCCAGGGCATTCTTCAACACACCGGAGATGGTGCGGTTGTACTCGGGGGTGAAGAAGAGATAGCCGTCGGCGGCACCAATTTTCTCGCGGAATGCTTCCCACTCTGCAGGGGGATTGCTATCCAGATCTTCGTTGTAGTGCGCCAGCTGACCTATCTCCACGATCTCCAGCTCCAGCGTGTCGGGAGCCAGTTTGATCACCTCGTTCGCCAGTTTTCTGTTTGCTGATTCCTTGCGTAAACTGCCTATCAGTACTGCAATTTTCTTTTTACTCATATTTGTCGCAATATTTAATGATTTTATGCTGTTGTCAAGGGCATCAACTGCCCTTGCATCTGTTATTTGAACGCAACAGACGAAGATTTGTTCAATCACTAATATCGATGAGCCATTTTATTTCAGGTTCCCCTTTTCACGAGCTTTGTTCACCAGATCCGTCAACAACTCCCGGAAACCCTTTTCAATTGCTTCCACCATAAAATTGATCTGCTGTTTGAGTCTGTTGTCCATAGTTATTGTTTAGACGCTCCTTTTGGGTTGAAGAGTAACTCTTAAAAAGTTGGGATGGTGTGTGATAATTTAGCGCTTGCTGGCAAAAAACTGTTTCATTAGCTCTCCGCATTCTTCAGCCATTACCCCACTGGTGAGGGTGGTCTTGGGGTGGAGCAGCTCTACGAATAGCCGGGTGAAGCCTCCCTTCTCATCCGCAGCGCCATATACCAGACGAGAGAGCTGTGCCCAGCGCAGTGCTCCGGCACACATGGGACAGGGCTCCACCGTCACGTAAAGGGTACAATCGGTCAGGTACTTGCCTCCCAGCACATTTGATGCAGCAGTGATGGCCTGCATCTCTGCATGGGCTGTCACATCGTTCAGCATCTCGGTGAGGTTGTGGGCACGGGCAATGATGCGCTGGCCGGATACCACCACGGCACCCACCGGTACCTCATTCTGTTCAAAGGCTTTATGTGCCTCCATCAGTGCCTGTCGCATAAAATAATTGTCGTTCAGCATAAGATTAGCGCCGCATTTCGTTTTCCTCAAACAGGGTGGGATAATCCTGTTCCATTCGATTACCTGCCGTTACGGATAGGTGTTGGATCACCTCTGAACTGCATGATCTTTGATGATGCAAAAAAACAAAATATTTTCACCAAAAGGAACTTTTTCATTGCTAAATTTGTATTTTTACAACATTTATGGGCTTTTCATCCGGACGAGCAATGGCGTTACACAACGAACTGGGTCGTAAAGGAGAGGCGACAGCGGTCAGCTACCTGGAGTCGAAAGGACATCATATCCTGGAAAGAAACTGGCGGCTCCATGGGTATGAGATCGACATCATCACCACCCACGAGGGGTATATCGTCTTCGTGGAGGTGAAGACCCGCACGTCGGATCAGTGGGGTGACCCTGAGAGCTTTGTGGGTAAGCAACGCATGCGGCGAATGATCCAGGCAGCCCACTACTACCTGCTGATAAAGCAGATCGATCTCCCTGCACGGTTCGATATCATCGCCATCCTGTGGAAAGGAGAACATTGCACGCTGGAACACATTGAAGATGCTTTTATTTCATTCTGATCATCCTGTTGAGGGTTGCATTCTATTGAGATTAAAGGGAACATCCAAACGGAAAACAAGAAAGAGATGGATCGACCATTCGGTGGAAGAGGTGATCCGCAAGCTGCAAAAAAAGAAACTGGAGGAATATTATGGAACAACTGAGTGATCAGAGACGGATGATCCGTCTGGAGGAGATCGACTCCACCAACCGTTACCTGAAGCAGCTGGTAAGGGAGGAGCACCCTGAAGAGGGGTCACTGGTGATCGCCGATTACCAGACAGGGGGTAGAGGGCAGATGGGCAACAGCTGGCGCTCCGCCAGGGGGGAGAACCTGCTTTTCAGTCTGGTGATCTACCCGCGGCAGCTGCCGGCAAACGAATCGTTCATCCTCTCCCGGATCACCTCATTGGCTCTCAAGAATATGCTCGATCAATTTACCGTTGATATTCGCATCAAATGGCCGAACGATATCTACTGGAAAGAAAAAAAAATTGCCGGCATCCTCATCGAGAATGATATCCAGGGGAAAGAGATCGACAACTCGGTGATCGGCATCGGCATCAATGTCAATCAACAGACCTTCCCGCTCGATTTGCCCAACCCCGTATCGCTACGCCAGATCACCGGAACACTTCACGACAGGGAGCATCTGTTGGATCTCTTTCTGCGTGAGTTTTTTCTGCTTTATCGTGATTTGCAGGATGATCAGAAGACCGCAATCGAAGATGAGTACATGCTCGATCTCTACCGGGTGAATGATTATTACTGGTTTGAAGATCAGAATGGCCGCTTCAAGGCGAAAATAGAGGCCGTGCTGCCATCAGGCCACCTGGTGCTCCGCACGCTCGATAGCAACAAGGAACGGATATATGCATTCAAAGAGGTGTCGTTCGTGGATGAGCTCCTTGTTTGAATGTTGGTAAGTTGATCGGTTCAAGGTTTCGAACATCGAGCCTTGAACCAGAAATCAAGAGATGAAAGCTTAAAAAAAACATATGCAATTCAAACGAATATTATTGAAGCTGAGCGGAGAATCGCTCATGGGAGAGAAACAGTATGGAATCGACGAGAAGCGGCTGCAAGCGTATGCCGAACAGATTCGTGAGGCTGCCGCCAAAGGCGTTGAGATCAGCATTGTGATGGGTGGTGGCAATATCTTCCGTGGCATGAGCGGCTCCAGCAAGGGGTTCGACAGGGTGAAAGGAGATCAGATGGGGATGCTGGCCACCGTGATCAACAGCCTGGCACTCAGCTCTGCACTTACGGCGATAGGGCAGCCTAACCGACTCTTCACCGCCATCCGCATGGAGCCGGTGGGTGAGCTCTACTCCAAATGGAAAGCGATTGAAGCAATGGAACAGGGGCAGATTGCCATCATAGCCGGTGGTACCGGTAACCCATTTTTCACTACTGACACCGCATCAGCACTCCGGGGAATAGAAATCGAAGCCAATGCCATGTTCAAAGGTACACGGGTCGATGGCGTTTACACCGCCGATCCTGAGAAAGATCCCACTGCCACAAAATTCCATTCCATCACCTTCGATGAGATATACAAAAGGGGGTTGAAGGTGATGGATCTCACTGCCACCACCCTCTGCCGGGAAAACAACCTACCTATCGTAGTCTTCGACATGGAGCGTTACGGCAACCTGAACAGGTTGATCGATGGGGAAGAGATTGGCACTTTGGTTCATTTGTAGGAGCCATTCAAAAGTTTTGACTATTTTTGCCACTGAAACAATTTTAAAATAGGTATGGATACAACAACAATCAGGAAAGAAGCTGAGGAGAAAATGCAGATGAGTATCGAGTTTCTCGAAGAGACTTTCTCCCGCATCCGCGCAGGACGTGCCAATGCACATATCCTCGACGGCATACGCGTGGAGTATTACGGAAGCCATGTGCCCCTATCCAACGTGGCTACCATCACTACCCCCGATGCCAAGACCATCATGGTACAGCCCTGGGAGAAGCAGATGCTGAAGGTGGTTGAGAAAGCGATCCTCGATTCCGACGTGGGTATCACCCCTGAGAACAATGGGGAGGTGATTCGTTTGGGTATTCCACCTCTTACGGAGGAACGGCGTCGGCAGTTGGTGAAGCAGACCAAACAGGAGGCTGAGGAGGCTAAGATCAGTATCCGCAATGCTCGCCGCGAAGGGATTGATGAGTTAAAGAAAGCGGTGAAAGAGGGGATGCCAGAGGATATGGGCAAGGATGGCGAAAATGAACTGCAGAAGCTGCACGATAAATATATCCGGAAAGTGGATGAGATGTTCGCCGAGAAAGAAAAAGAAATACTGACCGTTTGATGACTTCAGCCTGCGGTGAGGAGGAACTGCAACAGCGCAGCGGACTGGTAATCAGAAATACCGGGAACAGGTACTTGGTGCGTGATGAGCAGGGCAATGCCCTGCTCTGCCGCGCCAAGGGAAACTTCCGGTTGAAAGGGATCCGTAGCACCAGTCCCGTGGTGGTGGGCGATCGGGTGCTTCTTGAGGTGAACCCGGATGGCACTGCTTTCATCACCGATGTTGCGGAACGGAAGAACTACATCGTCCGGCGGGCATCCAACCTATCCAAACAGGTTCATATCCTGGCTGCCAACATCGACCGTGCACTGTTATGCATCACCTTGCGCAGCCCGGAGACCAGTACCGTCTTCATCGACCGCTTCCTGGTGACCGCCGAAGCCTATTCGGTACCGGTTACCCTTCTTTTCAACAAGATCGATCTCTATGATGTAGCGGATCAGGAGTACCTGCAGGGAATGATCCGGCTCTATACCACCATAGGCTATCACTGCCTGCAGAGCTCAATGGTTACCGGTCAAGGCAGAGATGAACTGGAGGCCCTCACTCGTGGTAAAACCGTGTTGCTGGCAGGTCATTCCGGCGTAGGGAAGTCAACCATCGTCAATACCCTTCTCGGAGAAACCATACAGAAAGTGGGAGAGATATCCGGTTATCATCAGAAAGGAATGCACACCACCACCTTTTCCGAGATGATTGAACTTGAGAACGGCGGTTTCATCATCGATACACCGGGTATCAAAGGGTTCGGTACCATCGATATGGTAGCTGCGGAGGTGTCGCATTATTTCCCGGAGATTTTCCGCATATCGAAGCAATGCCGCTATTACAACTGCCTTCACCTGCAAGAGCCTGACTGTGCTGTGAGAGAGGCGGTGGCAAAACATCTGATCAGCGAGAGTCGCTACCACTCTTACCTCAACATACTGGAAGATATGAGCGAAGGTAAATATCGATTGTAGTCATGCACCTGAACCAAACAATGATCACCCTTATTGATATCCTTTACCTCCTTACGGTGGTGAGCATCGTGGTGGTGGTCATTACCGAGAACAGGAATCCCATCAAAACAGTGGCATGGGTGTTGGCGGTGCTCTTTCTGCCGGTCATTGGCATCATCTGGTATGCTGTCTTCGGACAGGAGGCCACCCGTAAGCATCGCATCTCGCGACGCATGTACAGCAAACTGAAGAAGAGACCGCTGGATGAGATGGAGACACAGGTGGAGCTGAATTATCCGCCGGAATATGCCAACCTGATTCACCTCCTCCGTCGCATGGATTATAACCCTCTGCTGGGAGGAAACCAGGTAGAGTTTTTTACCCATGCCAGAGAAAAATTCGATCGTCTCCTAAGCGATATTGATCTGGCCCGGAAGCATATTCACCTTGAGTATTATGTGCTTAACGACGATGAGATCGGGAAAAGGTTGCAGCAAGCGCTGATCCGTAAAGCTCATGAAGGGGTAGAGGTGCGCATCATCTACGACAGTTTCGGCTCCCGGAAAACAGGTAAAGCCTATTTCGAAGCCTTTCGCATGGCTGGTATCGAGGTAGAACCCTTTCTGAAGGTGACACTTCCCTTCCTCACCTCGCGACTCAACTACCGGACACACCGCAAGATCATCGTGATTGACGGTGAGATCGGTTACCTGGGTGGCATGAATATCGCAGATCGCTATCTTGATGGACTGGAGTGGGGACCCTGGCGAGATACCCATGCCCGCATCAGGGGGAAAGGGGTTCAGGGGTTGCAATCGGTTTTTCTGATCGATTGGTTCTTTGTCTCACAGACACTGATCACCTCACGCAATTACTTCCCACTGCTCGATAACTATGGCAACTCGCTGATGCAAATTGTCAACAGTGGGCCGCTGGAGAATGAATTGTTGCACGGTATCATGCAGGCTATCTATGGTGCCGAAAAATCGATTTTCATTCAAACGCCCTATTTTCTCCCGCCTGAATCGATGGCCGACGCCCTGCAGGCCGCAGCTATTCGGGGTGTGGATGTGAGGCTCATGCTCTCCCGACGCTCCGATGTGCCGTTGGTGCAGCTGGCATCCTACTCGTTTATCGAACAGATGCTGCAGGCAGGGGTGAAGGTCTATCTCTACCGCGAAGGTTTTCTCCATTCCAAGCTCATGATCTTCGACGGTTCGCTTACCTTGATTGGCTCTGCCAACTTAGACACCCGTAGCCTCGAGCAAAACTTTGAGATAGAAGCGTTTATATATGATAAGGAGGTGGCTTTTCGGGCGTTGGAGATCTTTGCCGGTGACCAGCGTTCCTGTGACGTTGTTTCTCTGAAAGAATGGAAAAAAAGGCCATTGACCAGACGTTTTTTGGAATCACTGCTGCGCCTCTTCGCACCGCTGTTGTGAAAACGTTCATGGCTCTTGGTTCATAGTTCCTGATTAATACGTTACTGAGATCATATGTGAATTGGGTTAAAAAATTATATGAGCTTACGGCGAATCGCTTATTGCTTAAAAATGGAACGAATATTTCTAATCGGATACATGGGGTGCGGCAAGAGCACCATCGGCAAGCGGCTGGCAAAGTCGCTATCCCTCTCATTTATTGACCTGGATGTGCATATTCAGAATAAATATCGCAAATCCATCGCCGAATTGTTTGCTGGAAAAGGAGAGGAGGAGTTTCGCAGGATTGAGCGACAGGCCCTGCTGGAGGTGGCTACCTTTGAGGATGTGCTGATCTCCACCGGTGGTGGTGCTCCCTGTTTCTTTGACAACATGGAGGTGATGAACCGGGCCGGTATCACCATCTATATCCAGGCCAACCCTGAAGAGCTGGCAGCTCGTTTGCGCGCATCAAAGACAGTGCGACCGCTGCTCAGGGAGAAGAAGCCGGAGGAACTGGTTCCCTTTATCCGGGAACATTTGGCTGAGCGTGA
>DPAC01000164.1:0-1630 GCA_003517675.1 Porphyromonadaceae bacterium
GGGGCTGCCCCAGTGCCACCGGATTTTCAAGTCCCACCCGAATGCCGTCGTTACGGCCAATCATATAGGCCGCCAGCGATATGAGTCCGATGGTTGCCCCCTGATAGATGATCCGCCAGATCATTCCCTTTGAAAAGAACCCTTTCCGGGGATTTCTCGGCTGACGGGTCATGATATCTTTTTCCGCCGGATCCATGCTCAACGCCAGTGCAGGCAGGCTGTCTGTCACCAGGTTGATCCACAAAATAAGAAGGGGTGACAGCGGGTTGCCGATGTTGAAGATGGATGCGATAAAAATCAGGAGCACCTCCCCTACATTGGCCGAGAGCAGGAACTGAATGGCCTTCAGTATATTGTCGTAAATACGGCGCCCCTCCTCCACAGCCCCCACAATGGTTGCAAAGTTATCGTCGGTCAGGATCACATCGGAGGCATCCTTGGCCACCTCCGTCCCCACGATGCCCATAGACACACCGATATCGGCCTGCTTGAGCGCCGGAGCATCGTTGACACCGTCACCGGTCATTGCCACAATATCGCCCTGCGACTGCCATGCCTGAACGATGCGTACCTTGTGTTCGGGTGCCACCCTTGCATAGACCGAATAATCCTGTACATTGCGGTCAAGCATATCCTGCGATATCTCCTCCAGATCGGTTCCGGTGATGGCTTTGTCACCCTCCCGATATATTCCTATCTCTGCGGCAATGGCCATAGCCGTCACCTTATGGTCACCCGTAATCATCACCGGGCGGATGCCTGCCGTACGGCATTTCTTCACCGCCTCCACCACTTCGGGGCGTGCCGGGTCAATCATGCCCAGCAGTCCCACAAAGGTAAGCCCTGTCTCCACCGTTTCGGGAGTCATTTCTGAGGGAAGTACATCGATATCTTTATACGCCACCGCCAGTACCCGCAGGGCCGATTGTGCCATACGGTAATTTTCTTCTTTAATGGTTTCCCTGTCTTCACTGGTGAGAGGACGTATTTGTCCGTGGATAACGATCTGTGCGGAAACAGCCAACACTTCATCCAGCCCGCCTTTCACATTCACACGAAACTTGCCTTCCTTCATCTGGTTGACGGTGGTCATCCGTTTTCTTTCGGAATCGAAGGGCACCTCCCCCACACGGGGAAACTGCTCCTCCAGCGCGAGCTTGTTCATCTTCAGCCCGAGGCCCACATCTACAATGGCGGTCTCGGTTGGATCACCGGCCGTTTCATGTTTCCCGTCCGCCAGCATCTTCAGATGAGCATCGGTACACAGAAGAGCGGTCTGCAGTAACAAATTCTCGTCGCTGTCAAGCTCATCGGCAGGAGGAGCATTGCGAAAGTCAATCCGGTTACCACCGCTCCATCCCTCTGTCACGGTCATCCTGTTTTGCGTAAGCGTGCCGGTTTTATCGGAACAGATTACCGTGGTGCTTCCCAGCGTTTCTACCGATGGCAGCGTGCGCACGATCGCATTCTGTTTCACCATGCGCTGCACCCCAATGGCCAGTACGATCGTCGACACAATCTGCAGTCCTTCGGGAATGGCAGCCACGGCAAGGCTCACAGCCATCATCAGCACCTCAAGCCAGTTATTCCCATATAACACGCCAACGAGAAAAATAAAAGCACAGATACC
>DPAC01000164.1:1946-40118 GCA_003517675.1 Porphyromonadaceae bacterium
CGGCCATAGGTAACCGTACTGGTTGAAAAAGCCATGTTGTCCCGGTCTCCCAACGGAATCTCTCTGGCTTCCAGCAGAGCCTCACTTTTCTCCACCGGCACCGACTCACCCGTAAGTGTGGACTCCTGTATCTTCAGGTTTGCTGTTTCAATCAGCCGCAAATCGGCCGGGATAATATCTCCCGTATCGAGTACCACAATATCGCCGGGAACGATGTCGGTTGAAACGATCTCCTCTACCTGTCCCCCCCGCAATACTTTTGTATGCGGTGCGCTCATCTTGTTGAGTGCTTCGAGCGACGATTGCGCCTTTACCTCCTGCACGGTGCCAATGATCGCGTTCACGACCAGAATAGCCAGAATCACAAAACTCTCCACCAGTCCCTCACCCTCCATCACGCCAATGACACCCGAGATAACGGCAGCGACCAGCAGAATAAGTACCATGCTGCTCTTAAATTGCTCCAGGAAGATGGTGTAAACCGATTTTTGTTTTGTCGATTCAAGCCGGTTGGGCCCATGCTCTGCAAGCCGTTCTTTCGCTGCCTGTTCTGACAGGCCCGAATGGAGATCAACGCCAAACTGCCGCAAAACATCTTCGACGGGTTGACTGTAATACTGATCCGATTGCTGTTTACTCATATATGGAATATAATTGCCGGAGTGTGTCTGATTGTTACCTCAGTAAACAATTGAAAGGTACCGAATGTTTCATATTTTAACCCTTCCCGGCAATCTCTCGCAAACATATGTTGCATAACATCATTACAACATTTTTCTTTCTCATCCAATTTTTATAAATTGCGGGCGCTGTTCACGACAGTTTGACTTTGCAGGTCACACGCCGTTGCAAAGTCATTTTATATGGAATTGTCCATAACCGCTTCAAACCGCAACCCTTGCCCTTTCGTCAGCCGGAAAGGTGAGGGAGAGGGGCATCATTTGTTTTTTTAGCCGGAAGAGAACATTATACATTTTATAAAAACTCTAATCATGAAAGTGTACAAAACAAACGAAATTAAGAACATTGCCCTTATTGGCAATGCCGGATCAGGAAAGACCACCCTCGCAGAGGCCATGCTCTTCGAGAGTGGTCTCATAAAACGACGCGGATCCGTGGGGGGGAAGAACAGCGTGAGCGACTATTTCCCGGTGGAGAAAGAGTATGGTTACTCTGTTTTCTCCACTGTCTTCTCCTACGAGTGGAAAGATAAGCTGATGAACTTCATCGACTGTCCCGGATCGGATGATTTTGTGGGGGGAGTGATCTCCGCTCTCCATGTAACCGATATGGCACTGATGCTGATCGATGCTGCCAATGGTGTAGAGGTGGGTACGGTGAACCAGTTCCGATATGTAGATGAGCTCAAAAAACCAATGGTGCTTCTTGTCAACAAGATGGACCATGAGAAAGCTGACTATGACAATACGCTGGCGGGTCTACGCGAGTTCTACGGCAACAAGGTGGTACCGGTGCAATACCCGATAGGAAATGGCAGCTCTTTCAACGGCATCGTAGATGTGCTGAAACAGAAACTCTACCAATGGAAGCCGGGAGCCACCGCCCCCGAGGTGCTGGAGATCCCCGACAGCGAGAAAGAACGTGCCGGCGAGTACTACCAGGCACTGCTGGAAGCTGCCGCCGAGAATGACGATGGCCTGATGGAGAAGTACTTCGACCAGGGATCGCTTACCGAAGAAGAGATGCGCGACGGCATCCACAAGGGTATGCTCGGCCACACCCTCTTCCCGCTCTTCTGCACATCGGCAGAGAAAAACATGGGGGTGCACCGCATCATGAACTTCCTCAACATGGTAGCCCCCTCCCCCGATGAGGTTCCCGCACCCCGTAACAGTGAGGGTGAGGAGGTGAAACCCGATGCCGATGCTCCTGCGAGCCTCTTCTTCTTCAAAACAACGGTTGAACCGCATATCGGAGAGGTCTCCTATTTCAAGGTGATGTCTGGAACGGTGAAGGAAGGTGAAGACCTGACCAATGCCGACCGCAGCTCCAAAGAACGAATGGCGCAGCTTTATACCGTGGCGGGACAAATCCGCACCAAGGTTGAGGAACTGCACGCCGGCAGTATCGGCGCAGCCGTGAAGCTAAAGGATGTCCGCACCGGCAATACACTGAACGCCAAAGGGGTTGAGAATCAGTTTAACTTCATCCAATATCCGGAACCGCGATACCGCAGGGCGATCAGGGCAGTGAATGAATCGAACACAGAGAAATTGAGTGAGGCACTCACCCGCATGAAAGAGGAGGATCCCACCTGGATCGTCGAGGTCTCCAAGGAGCTGAAACAGACCATCGTCTCGGGACAGGGTGAGTTTCACCTGCGCACACTCAAGTGGCGCCTGGAGAACAACGACAAGATCGAGATCGAATTCCTGGAGCCGAAGATACCCTACCGCGAGACCATCACCAAGGCTGCCCGTGCCGATTACCGCCACAAGAAACAATCGGGTGGTGCCGGCCAGTTCGGCGAAGTACACCTCATTGTGGAACCCTACACCGAAGGGATGCCCGTGCAGGAGATCTATCGCTTTAACGGCCAGGAATTCAAAGTGCAGAACCGCGACACGCAGGTGATTGAGCTCGACTGGGGCGGTAAGCTGGTGTTCGTGAACAGCATTGTGGGTGGCGCCATCGACAGCCGTTTTCTCCCGGCCATCTTGAAAGGAATCATGGCTCGCATGGAACAGGGGCCGCTCACCGGGTCCTACGCCCGCGATGTGCGGGTGATCGTGTACGACGGCAAGATGCACCCGGTAGACTCCAATGAAATATCTTTTATGCTTGCCGGCAGGAATGCTTTCAGCACTGCATTCAAGAATGCAGGACCGAAGATCCTCGAGCCGGTTTACGATGTAACCGTTTCGGTGCCGGGTGAGTATATGGGTGACGTGATGAGCGACCTGCAGGGACGCCGTGCCATGATCATGGGCATGGAGAGTGAAAAGGGATTTGAAAAACTGAAAGCGCGCGTGCCACTCAAGGAGATGAACAATTACTCCACCTCCCTCAGCTCCCTCTCAGGCGGCAGGGCCTCTTTCACCATGAAGTTCGCCAGTTACGAGCTGGTTCCTTCCGATGTGCAGGAGAAGCTGCTGAAAGCTTACGAAGAACAGGAGAAAGAGGAATAAAGCATCGCAGATGATACAGTTGCATTTTACATGCACAAGGGCAGCCCCAACGGACTGCCCTTCTTATTTGTTCAGGTTTCAACTCTGGTATGATTGCAACCAAAGCAATCGCTAAAAGCTAAAAGCTTTTTTCCAAATTTCTTTTCAGCGCTTGCAGGAACTGCTGCGTGGTAAGCCAGCTCTCACGCGGTGCATCGTTGCCGTGCACCAACAGCGCCAGGTCTCTGGTCATCTCACCCCCCTCCACGGTCTCGATGCAGACCTGTTCCAGCTTCTCACAGAAATCGATCAGCGGCTGGTTCTGATCCAGCTTGCCGCGGTGAGCCAGTCCCCGCGTCCAGGCAAAGATGGAGGCGATGGGGTTGGTGCTGGTCTCCTTGCCCTGCTGATGCTGGCGGTAATGGCGAGTCACCGTACCATGTGCAGCTTCTGCCTCTACTGTCTTGCCGTCGGGCGTCACCAGCACGGAAGACATCATCCCCAGTGAGCCGAAGCCCTGGGCAACAGTATCCGACTGCACATCACCGTCGTAGTTCTTGCAGGCCCATACAAAGCCGCCGTGCCACTTCATCACGGAAGCCACCATGTCATCGATCAGCCGGTGTTCGTAAGTGATGCCTGCTTTCTCGAAGGCATCTTTGAATTCCTTCTCATACACCTCCTGGAAGATATCCTTGAAGCGACCGTCGTACGCCTTCAGAATGGTGTTCTTTGTGGACATGTAGAGCGGGTATTTTTTTGTCAACGCCATCTGAAAGGAGGAACGGGCAAAGCCGTAGATCGACTCATCGGTGTTGTACATGGCCATGGCCACGCCGTCGCCCCGAAAGTTGAACACCTCCCAGCTTTGGGTTTCACCGTCTTCACCGGTAAAGGTCATGGTGAGCTTTCCCCTTCCTTTTATCACGGTATCGGTAGCGCGGTACTGGTCGCCAAAAGCATGACGGCCAATGATGATCGGCTCGGTCCATCCCGGTACGTAGCGGGGTATATTGCTGCAAATGATCGGTTCGCGGAAGACGGTACCTCCCACGATGTTGCGGATGGTGCCGTTGGGTGATTTCCACATCTGCTTCAGGCCAAACTCTTTCACACGCACCTCATCGGGTGTGATGGTGGCACACTTTATGCCTACGTTGTATTTTCTGATCGCTTCCGCTGCCGCTACCGTCACCTGGTCGTCGGTGGCATCACGGTTCTGGATGCTCAGGTCATAATATTTGATGTCGAGATCGAGATAGGGAAGGATCAGCTCCTCTTTGATAAATGACCAGATAATTCTGGTCATTTCATCACCATCCAGTTCCACCACCGGATTAGTTACTTTTATTTTCTGCATGTGATTTGTTTATCTTTCATTGATGGGTACAAAAGGCTGTTTCTCGCGTACGTTCTTGTATGCCGGGCGAATGATGCGCTTACTGGTGAAGTTCAGTTCTTCGATACGATGTGCCGACCAGCCCACAATGCGGGCCATGGCAAACAAAGGAGTGAACACCTCTCTCGGCAGGCCAAGAGCGTCATACACAAAGCCTGAATAAAAATCCACATTGACGCAGGTGCGCGCCTTTGCGGTCTGCTTCTTGAAGTCCAGGAAGACCTCCACGGCACGCTCCTCGATCAGCTCCATGAAGTTGAACTCCTCTTCACGCCCTTTCTCGCGGGCCAGTTCACGGGCCATCTCTTTCAACAGCTCAGCCCGTGGGTCGCTCACGGTGTAGACCGCATGTCCGATTCCGTAGATCAATCCGGTACGGTCGTAGGCCTCTTTCTTCAGGATCCTGTTCAGGTATGCATCGATCTGCTCCTTGCTGGTCCAGTCGTTTACATTCTTTTTCATATCTTCCAGCATCCCCTGTACCTTGATGTTGGCTCCTCCATGGAGTGGTCCTTTCAGGGAGCCTATGCCGGCAGCGATGGCCGAATAGGTATCGGTTTCGGTTGAGCTGGTGACACGGACCGAAAATGTGGAGTTATTTCCTCCACCATGTTCTGCGTGCAGGATCAACGCCAGATCCAGAATTTTGATATCCAGCTCGGTGTAGGCGTCACGTCCTTTCATCATAAAAAGAAAATTTTCTGCTACGGAACGGTCTTCATAGGGGTGACGGATATGCATTGAACGTCCCAGCTGATCATGACGCAGCACCTGGTAGGCATAGGCAATGATGGTAGGGAATTTGGCTATGAGATTCAGAGATTGCCTGATGAGATTATCGGGTGAGATGTCATCCGGATTTTCATCATACGCATACAGTTCCAGCACACTTCTGGCCAGGATGTTCATGATGTTTTTCCCTTTGAGTGAGAGGATGTTCATGGTGGCCAGATGGTTCAACGGCATGGTCTGTGCAATCAGTTTGTTCACCGCCTCCAGCTCCTCCTTGGTGGGAAGACGTCCCGAGAGCAGCAGGAATGCAGTCTCCTCAAAACCGAGCCTGTTTTCCGCCTGCACCCCTTTCACCAGCTCCTCCACATCTATACCGCGGTAATAGAGCTTACCTGGCACCGGCTTGAGGGTACCATCCCCCTGCCTTTCGTAGCCTACCACGTCACCCACACGGGTGAGTCCTGCCAGCACACCGGAGTGATCTTCGTTTCGCAATCCGCGCTTCACACCCATTTTGGTGAAGAGCTCCTTGTCGATATTGCTGGTAAAAGAAACGGATTCAGATAAAGTCTTCGTTATTTGTTCATTATTCATCTTGAGATATGTTTGATTGTTGAATGATCAGTTTCCAATAAATGGTTGGGTAATGGGTAGAGGGGGGTTGGTTATTTCCTCATCGCGTTGAGGGCACTGCCTGCCTTAAACCACTCGATCTGTTGCTCATTGTAGGTGTGCGATGCTTCAAAACGATCTTTCGTGCCATCGGAATGAAGCAGCTCAATGGTGAGGTTTTTACCCGGAGCAAACCCGGTCAAGCCAATCACACTGATCTTGTCGCGTTCCTGTACCTTGTCGTAATCATCCTTGTTGACAAAGGTGAGCGCCAGCATCCCCTGCTTCTTCAGGTTGGTCTCATGGATCCGGGCGAACGACTTCACCAGGATCACCTTCACATTGAGGTGACGCGGCTCCATGGCTGCATGTTCACGACTGGAGCCTTCGCCGTAATTCTCCTCAGCGACCACAACGGAGCCTACGCCCTTACTCTTGAACTTGCGGGCCAGCGCCGGCACGGGCACATATTCCAGCGTCTCGGGGTCGAGCACCGCGTTGGTCTGCTGGTTGAAACTGTTGACAGCACCAATCAGCATGTTGTCTGAGATGTTGTCGAGGTGACCGCGATAGCGGAGCCAGGGGCCGGCCATCGAGATATGGTCGGTGGTACACTTGCCCTGCACCTTGATGAGCAGCGGCAGGTTGATGTAATCCTTCCCATCCCATGCAGGGAACGGCTCCAGCTTCTGCAGCCGGCTGGAGTGGGGATCAATGACGACCTCCACGGCAGCATCGGCGGAGGGTGCCAGGTAACCCGCATCTTTCACTTCATAACCCCGGGGAGGCATCTCAAATCCTTTCGGCTCAGGCAGCTTCACCTCCTCACCCTTGTCGTTGAGCAGGGTATCGGTAAGCGGATTGAAGCAGAGGTCACCGGCAATGGTGAGTGCCGCCACCAACTCGGGAGAGGTGACAAAAGCATGGGTATTGGGGTTCCCGTCGTTGCGCTTGGCAAAGTTTCGGTTGAAAGAGGTAACGATGGAATTGGGGCGGTTGTCTGCCACATCATCGCGCTTCCACTGACCGATACAGGGACCGCAAGCGTTGGCAATGATGGTGGCACCCGCCTTGCCAAACTCATCCAGAATGCCATCACGTTCGGCAGTGTACCGGATCTGTTCTGATCCCGGGTTGATCAGGAACTGAGCTTTCACCGGCACTCCCTGTTCACGGGCATATTTCACAATGGAGACTGCACGAGTCAGGTCCTCATAGGAGGAGTTGGTGCAGGAGCCGATCAGTCCCACCTCCATCTTGCGGGGGTAGTTGTTCATGCGCACCACCTCTGAAAACTCGGAGATGGTATAAGCAGCATCGGGGGTGAACGGTCCGTTGATATGCGGTTCCAGCTCGGAGAGATCGATCTCGATCAGCTGATCATAGTACCGCTCAGGGTTGACCAGCACCTCCGGGTCGGGTTGCAGATGCTCCATGATGCGACGAGCCTCATCGGCCACCTCCCTGCGTCCGGTACTCTCCAGATACTGGGCTGATTTCTCGTCGAAAGGAAAAATGGAGGTCGTGGCACCCACCTCGGCACCCATGTTGCAAATGGTTCCTTTACCAGTTGCAGAGAGTGTTTTGGCCCCTTCGCCGAAGTATTCGATGATGGCATTTGTACCTCCTTTCACGGTGAGAATCCCGGCCAGCTTGAGGATCACATCCTTGGGGGCGCTCCAGCCGGAGAGGCGACCAGTGAGCTTCACACCGATCAGTTTGGGCATCTTCAGCTCCCACGGCAGACCAGCCATCACGTCCACCGCATCGGCTCCACCCACGCCGATGGCAATCATACCCAGTCCGCCCGCATTGGGTGTGTGGGAGTCGGTACCCACCATCATCCCCCCCGGGAACGCATAGTTCTCAAGCACCACCTGGTGAATGATGCCTGCCCCAGGCTTCCAGAAGCCAATGCCATACTTGTTGGAGACATCCCGCAGGAAGTCATAAACCTCTCTGTTGGTCACACTGGCCGTCTCCAGGTCGCTCTCGGCGTTGCGGTAGGCCTGTATCAGGTGATCACAGTGCACGGTGGAGGGTACCGCCACAGTGGTACGGCCCGAGTTCATCAGCTGCAACAGGGCCATCTGTGCGGTAGCATCCTGCATCGCCACTCTGTCTGGGGCGAAATCCACATAGTCGGATGCCCGCTTGTAGTGAAGTACCGGTACGCCAGGAGAGAGATGAGAGAAGAGAATCTTCTCGGTGAGCGTCAGGGGGCGCTGCAGCTTCTCTTTGGCTTTATTGATTCTTTCAGGTAGATCCGTGTAGACTCTGCGAATCATCTCAATATCGAAAATCATACGGGTTCAGTGATTTTAATATGTTTGTTTAATATGTTTGCTTGAAGCGGCAATTTCAGTTTTTAACAAATTTAGCAACCCAAATGTTCGCAGGCTGTTCGCTAAAATTGCGATCAAGTGACTCAACAGGGGATGATCATTGAAGAATAACCCGGAGATGAACCAGGAGGGACTCAGCAGGAACTTTGGAAAACCTTTTTTGTGAGATTTGGAACCTGCAGGATGGTCAAAGAGACAAAACGATCAGTTGGAACATTCGTTAACAATTAAAGGGGCTCTTTAAGTTCAATAAATGCGTACCTTTTCACGAAAATAATCCTTAACTTTGCAACTCCATTGAAAAAAGAAGAAGAAGCGACAGATTAAAAAACCACCGTTTCATGATCACACACAAGGGAATTATCGAGAAGATCAACGGAGAGAAGATCACCGTGCGCATCCTGCAGCAATCGGCCTGTAGCAGCTGCCACGCAAAGGGAGCCTGCATGGCTGCCGACTCGAAAGAGAAGCTCATCGACATCTCTGATCATTCGGGTCAGTTCACACTTCACGAACAGGTGATCATCGAGGGGAAGGAGTCAATCGGTTACAGAGCGATTTTCTGGGCTTTTCTACTCCCGCTCATCATCCTCATCGCCATGCTTATACTAACCACAAGCTACTGGCACTTCAGCGAGACAGAAGCGGCACTCAGTGCCCTGCTAGCACTGGTGCCTTACTACCTGCTTCTCTATCTTCTCCGAAACAGCATGGCTCATACCTTTCAATTCAGTGTTAAAAAAAACCATTAATCAGCAATTATGAGTTTAATCCTTACTGCCGTAGCCACACTGGGTGCCATTGGTGCCGGGAGTGCCGGCATCCTATACCTGGTCAGTCAAAAGTTTAAAGTGGAAGAGGATCCCCGCATCCAGGAGGTGCAGGATGCCCTCCCCGCCGCCAACTGTGGCGGCTGTGGCTTCCCCGGCTGCGCAGCCTTTGCGGCGGCCTGCGTCAGGGCCGACTCGCTGGAAGAGCTCTCCTGTCCCGTGGGAGGACAGGAGACGATGGACCGTGTAGCGGACATCCTGGGTAAGACCGCATCCAAAACAACAAAGAAGATTGCAGTGGTACGCTGTAGCGGCAGCTGCGAAGAGCGTCCCCGGCAGAACCTCTACGACGGAGCCTCCAAGTGCTCCATAGCCGCAGCGCTCTATGGTGGTGATACCGGCTGTTCTTTCGGCTGCCTGGGTCTGGGCGACTGTGTGGATTCCTGCACGTTTGATGCCATCCACATCAACCCGGTCACCATGCTTCCCGAGGTGGTGGAAGACACATGCACGGCCTGTGGCGCCTGTGTGAAAGCCTGTCCCAAGGATATCATCGAGTTGCGCAAGCAGGGGCCCAGGTCTCGTCGCATCTATGTGAGCTGTGTCAACGAAGATAAGGGTGGCGTGGCCAGGAAAGCCTGCAACGTAGCCTGCATAGGCTGCAGCAAATGCCAGCAGGTATGCCCCTTCGACGCCATCACCATGGAGAATAACCTGGCCTATATCATTGACGACAAATGTCGTCTTTGCCGGAAATGTGCGCCGGTTTGTCCCACAAACTCCATCCTGGAAATCAACTTCCCTCCCCGCAAGGAGACCCCGCCGGCAGCCAAAGAGAAGGAAGTACCCATAACCGCATAAAGAAGAAAAAGAATCTATGTTAAAGAGTTTTCGTATCGGCGGTATCCACCCCAAAGAGAACAAGCTCTCCGCCGGAGTGGCCATACAACCCGTTGCCGTGCCCGAACAGGTGGTGATACCGCTCTTGCAGCACATCGGCGCTCCCTGTCAGCCGGTCGTCAAGAAAGGCGACAAGGTGAAAGTGGGCAGCCTTATCGGCAAGAGCGTGGGTTTTGTCTCGGCACAGATCCACTCATCGGTCTCCGGCACGGTGCTGAAGATCGACAAGGCAATGGATGCCAGTGGTTACAAACGCGACGCCGTCTTCATCAAGGTGGAGGAGGATGCATGGGAGGAACAGATCGACCGGTCAGATGAGTTGGTCACCGAATGCAACCTCACCCCGAAAGAGATCCTTGACAGGATTGCTGCCGCCGGCATCGTCGGCATGGGAGGTGCCACCTTCCCCACGCATGTGAAGCTGACCCCTCCTCCCGGCACGAAAGCGGAAGTGCTGATCATCAACGGGGTGGAATGCGAGCCTTACCTCACCTCCGACCATCAGCTGATGATGGAGAAGAGTGATGAGATCCTGGTGGGTATCAAGCTGACGATGAGCGTGCTCAACGTGCAGCGCGCCATCATCGGCATTGAGAACAACAAAAAGGATGCGGTGGCGCTTTTTACAAAGAAAGTAACGGCCTACCCCGGCATCGAGGTGCAACCGCTGAAAGTACGATACCCACAGGGGAGTGAGAAACAGCTGATCGATGCCCTCACCGGCCGGCAGGTACCCTCCGGGGCACTCCCCATCTCGGTGGGAGCAGTGGTTCATAACGTGGGGACCCTGTTTGCCATCTATGAGGCGGTGCAGAAGAACAAGCCGCTGGTGGAGCGGGTGGTGACCGTCACCGGCAAAGAGGTTCAACGGCCGTGCAACCTGCGTGCCCGTATCGGCACACCGCTGACGAAACTGATCGATGCTGCGGGGGGACTGCCTGAGAGCACCGGCAAGGTGATCAGCGGCGGCCCCATGATGGGTAAGGCACTGGCGTCGATCGACATCCCGGTCACCAAAGGTACCTCGGGCATCTTGATCGTGCCCGCGCCGGAGGCGAAACGCAGGGAGATGAAAGATTGTATCCGCTGTGGCAAGTGCGTACAGGTCTGCCCCATGGGGCTCAACCCCACCCTGCTGATGACCCTCACCGAGTATGAGGTGTGGGACCGGGCGGAGAAGAACGCCATCACCGATTGCATCGAGTGTGGCTCCTGCAGCTACACCTGCCCCGCCTACCGGCCGCTGCTCGACTACATCCGACTGGGTAAGAGCAAAGTGAACGGCATCATCAGAGCCAGAAAGAATTAACACAAAGGGAGATAGCTGATTATGGAACAAAAACTGATCGTCTCACCCTCGCCACACATACACAGCGGCGACACGATTCAAAAAAACATGGTTGCCGTCCTGATCGCCCTGATACCGGCGTTCCTGGTGGCACTCTACACCTTCCGGCTCGATGCACTGCTGATCACCACCCTTTCGGTGCTCTTCTGCGTAGGCTTTGAATACCTGATTGTGCGGTTTGTGATGAAGAAAGAGCCGACCATTCTCGATGGCTCTGCCATCATCACCGGCGTGCTGCTCGCCTTTAACGTGCCGGCAGGGCTGCCGGTATGGATCCTGGCACTGGGCGCCCTCTTCGCCATCGGAGTGGTGAAGCTTACTTTCGGGGGACTGGGCAACAACATCTTCAACCCTGCCATCGCGGGACGCATCTTCCTGCTGATCTCCTTTCCGGCACAGATGACCAGCTGGCCGGCAACGGCGATCGCCGGTACTGCTACCGACGCGGTGAGCTCGGCCACCGTACTGGGGCTGCTGAAGCAGTCACCCGAGGCACTCGGGGCACTGTCCCTGCAACAGATGTTCCTGGGGCTGGAGCCGGGCTCCCTGGGCGAGATGAGTGCCGCGGCACTGCTGCTGGGACTGATCTACCTGCTCTGGAAAAAGGTGATCACCTGGCACATCCCGGTTACCATCCTGGCAACCGTGGCGCTCTTCACCGGCATCCTCTTCCTGATCGACCCGCTGCCGCAATACAACCCTTTGATCCACCTCTTCTCGGGGGGACTGATGCTGGGAGCGATCTTCATGGCAACCGATTATGTCACCTCGCCGCTCACCAAAAAGGGAATGATCATCTACGGCGTGGGCATCGGCTTCGTCACCGTGGCGATCCGCCTCTGGGGTGCCTACCCCGAGGGGATCTCGTTCGCCATCCTGCTAATGAATGCCTTTACACCGCTCATCAATAGTTACACAACACCTAAACGATTCGGGGAGGTAGTGAAAAATGGCTAAACTACAATCATCATTCAGGAACATGTTCCTTTCGCTCTCACTCATCTGTCTCACGGTGGCACTGTTGCTGGCTCAGGTGAACAAGATGACCGCGACACCCATTGCCGAAGCAAAGGCAATGAAACTACAGAATGCCATCCGTGAGGTGGTGCCTGCCTTCGACAACGACCCGGTGGCTGAAGCCTTCCGGATGGCCGACGGCAGCGGCGACTCGCTGCTGGTCTACCCGGCTAAGAAAGGGGATGAACTGGTGGGCTACGCACTCAACAGCTACTCCAACAATGGCTTCAATGGTAAAATCCAAATCATGGTGGGTTTTGACATGGAGCACCGTATCATTAACTATGCAGTGCTGCAGCATGCTGAAACTCCCGGCCTGGGTTCCAAGATGACAGAGTGGTTTCGCGATGCCACCAAACCTGGACAGTCGATAATCGGCCGGGATCTTTCACAGGGAGCACTCACCGTGACCAAGGATGGGGGTAACGTAGATGCCATCACCGCCTCAACCATCACCTCACGGGCATTTCTGGAGGCGGTGAACAGGGCTTATGCAGTCTATAGCGGTAGCAGGGAGGATGCGCTTTCAGGTGCTACTGTTGCAACGGAGAAAGAAACAGAAGGAATGACAAAGAAAGGAGGAGAACACAATGAATAAGCAATTAAAGATACTGATCAACGGCATCATCAAGGAAAATCCCATCTTCGTGTTGCTGCTGGGGATGTGCCCCACACTGGCTACCACCAGCTCGGCCATTAACGGGATGAGCATGGGACTGGCTACCACCTTCGTGCTGATCAGCTCCAACGGGGTGATCTCGCTGCTGAAGAACGTGATCCCTGACATGGTGCGTATTCCCTCTTTCATCGTGGTGATTGCCACCTTTGTGACCATCATCGAGATGCTGATGAACGCATACGTGCCCGCGCTGGCCGAGAGCCTGGGCATCTTCATCCCACTGATCGTGGTCAACTGCATCGTGCTGGGACGAGCCGAGTCGTTCGCCTCCAGGAATAGCGTGCTATCCTCCATCTTCGACGGCGTGGGCATCGGCATGGGCTTCACCCTGGCGCTCACGTTGCTGGGGGTATCGCGTGAGCTGTTGGGTACCGGCAAGATTTTCTCTCAGACGATCTACCCGGAGCAATATGGATCGCTACTCTTCGTATTGGCACCGGGAGCTTTCATCGCATTGGGTTTTCTGATCGCAATCTTCAACAAGCTACAGCACAAAAAGGCATAAACAGAAAAGGTACAATTGATTATGGAATATATTGGAATCATCATCGTTGCCATCTTTGTAAACAACATCGTTTACTCACAGTTCCTGGGCATCTGTCCATTCCTGGGTGTCTCCAAGAAAGTGGATACCGCCATTGGCATGAGCGCTGCGGTCACCTTCGTGCTGACCATCGCCACGCTGGTCACCTTCATCCTCTACAAAGGCGTGCTGGAACCTTTCAACCTGCAATACCTGCAAACCATCTCCTATATCCTGGTGATCGCCGCACTGGTGCAGATGGTGGAGATCATCCTCAAGAAAATCTCACCCTCTCTCTACCAGGCACTGGGTGTCTTCCTCCCCCTGATCACCACCAACTGCGCCATCCTGGGAGTGGCCCTGCTGGTGATCCAGAAAGATTTCAACCTGCTGGAATCGGTTGTCTATGCCGTTGCTACCTCCATCGGTTTCGGACTGGCGCTGATCATCTTCTCCGGGGTACGGGAACAACTCTCACTGACGCGGGTGCCCAAAGCGATGCAGGGGATGCCCATCGCACTGATCTCTGCCGGCATCATTGCCATGGCTTTCATGGGTTTCTCCGGTATCGATCAGCTGTTCAAATAACGCCCCATTTGTTAAACCATCGGGTAAAAAAAGTGTCATACTGCTAAACAATAGATGTTGCACCCTTTAACAACTACAGATATGAAAGCTTTAAGAACCCATCTCCTTCTCACAGCCATCGCGCTGATGCTGACCTCTTGCTATACTACCAACGACTTATACGCTCAGGGAGGATACTACGATGATGGTCAGGGATACTACAACCAGTATGATGATCCCCAGGGGGCTGTCTCATTCAATCTCTTTTACAATGAGCTTCAACCTTACGGCAGATGGATCAACCACCGCGCCTATGGCCGGATCTGGATCCCCAACGTGGGAGGCAATTTTCATCCCTATGCCACCAACGGCTACTGGGTGATGACCGACTACGGAAACACCTGGGTATCAGACTACTCCTGGGGATGGACTCCGTTCCACTACGGCCGCTGGTATTACGACGAATACTACGGATGGGCCTGGGTTCCCGGCTATGAATGGGCACCTGCCTGGGTCACCTGGAGAAGTGGTGGCGGCTACTACGGATGGGCTCCAATGGGCCCCGGCATCGACATCAACATCAACATCAACCTGCCGGGACGCTACTGGACCTTTCTGCCACACACCCACATGTATCACCGCAATATGCACAGGTACTATAGCAGATACAGCCCTGCCATTTACAACCGGACTACAATTATCCACAATACCTACGTGTATAACGATAACCGCTATTACAGCGGACCGAGTGCAATCGACTACCGACGCGAAACGGGCAGGACAGCTCCCGTGCGGCGACTGGAGAGCACTAACAGTCGTTCCGGCAGGACCTCTACCCGGGTAAGCAGCAACGCGGTAAAGGTATATCGCCCCGATGTGACGACCAGCAGGTCGGCCAACAGCAGGTCAGCGGTTAACCAGCGCAGCAGTACACCCGACACGCGCAGTAGTACACCCGACACGCGCAGCAGTACACCCGACACGCGCAGCAGTACACCCGACACGCGGAACAGTTCGGTACGCACGCAAAGCTCAACGGGGAGCAATCGCGATGCAGTGAGCAATCCGCAGCGCAGCTCCAGCACCAGCTCCAGCAGCAACTCCAACAGCAACTCCAACAGAAGCAGCGCTACGGTTCGTTCGCAAAGCTCCACAAGCAGCAGCAGGCAAAATTCGGCCGCTACGCGCTCCTCTTCTGGCAGAAACAACAGCAGTGAACGCAGCAATAGAGAGAGCAGCGGCAGGAGTTCCGGACGGAGATAAACAGAAGAAGGATGTTTCAAATGAGTGACCTTCCCGGTGG
Source organism: Porphyromonadaceae bacterium (assembly GCA_003517675.1). GTDB lineage: Bacteria > Bacteroidota > Bacteroidia > Bacteroidales > Dysgonomonadaceae > Proteiniphilum. The sequence continues at coordinate 17,270 of DPAC01000164.1, forward strand.
GGAAGGTCACTCATTTTTTTATGCATCAATCCAGCGGCGCGTCAGCTCACCATAAGCATCGATTCTTCTGTCGCGTAAGAATGGCCACCAGCGCCGTACCTTCTCGGTTCGTTGCTTGTCAATCTCCACGATCAGGGCTGTCTCCTCGTCGCTGCCGGCCTGCCAGAGCAGTTCCCCCTGTGGACCGCATACAAAGCTGCTTCCCCAGAAACGGATGCCACCGGTCTGACCCGATGGATCGGCTTCATAGCCGGTGCGGTTCACCGCTATCACCGGTATTCCGTTGGCAACCGCATGCCCTCTTTGTATGGTGATCCAGGCATCCCGTTGTCGTTGTTGCTCCTCAGCATTGTCCGACGACTCCCAGCCGATGGCGGTGGGATAGATCAACAGCTCGGCACCGGCGAGGGCCATCAACCGTGCAGCTTCGGGATACCACTGATCCCAGCAGACTAACACCCCAAGGCGTCCCACCGATGTGTCGATGGGTTGAAACCCCTGGTCGCCGGGAGTGAAGTAAAATTTCTCATAATAGGCCGGATCATCGGGGATATGCATTTTCCGGTACACCCCCGCGATGGTGCCATCACTTTCCATCACCACTGCAGTGTTGTGATAAAGGCCAGGCGCCCGTTTCTCGAAGAGGGAGAGCACGATCACTACCTTCAGCTCCGCAGCCACTCTTCCAAAACGGTTGGTGGAGGGGCCGGGGATGGTCTCAGCCTGGTCAAACAGGGCTGTATCTTCTGTCTGACAAAAATAGAGGCCATTGTGCAACTCCTGCAAAAGGATCAGCTCGGCACCCTGCGCGGCAAGAATCCTGATCTTTGACTCCAGCCGGGAGATGTTCTCTTCACGATTCCCGCTATTCGCCTGTTGTATGATTCCTGTCTTCATATCTTTACGTTTGTAGGTTGGTAAGTTGGTAAGTTAGTAAGTTAGTAAGTTAGTAAGTTAGTAAGTTAGTAAGTTAGTAGGTTAGTAGGTTGGTAAGTTGGTAAGTTGGTAAGTTAGTAAGCCTGACAACTTATTGGTTATCGCTAACAGCCAATGAACCCTTCGGCAGTTGCATCGTGATGCAGTGCAGCGAGCCATGCTGCCGGATCAGAGGAGAGCAGTCCACACCAATTAACTCCCTGTCAGGGAAAGCCAGCTGTAGCTGACGCCGTGCCAACTTGTCTTTTTCCGTCCCATAAAATGGGATCAAGACGGCATCGTTCAGGATCAGGAAGTTGGCATAGGTGGCCGGCAGCCGTTCACCCGCTTCGTATATGGCATCGGCCATGGGGAGGGGTATCAGCCGGTAAGGCTCTCCGGATGCAGTAAGAAAAGCCTGCAGCTCTTCCTCCATCGCTTTGAGTGACTTGTAATGTTCGTCGGTTTCATCCTCACACTTCACATAAGCGATGGTATCCGGACTGCAGAAACGGGCAAGCGTATCGACATGGCTGTCGGTATCATCACCTGCCAGGTAACCGTGGTTGAGCCAAAGCACCCTGGTGACGCCCAACATCTCTTTCAGGCTATATTCTATCTCCTGCTGCGTCATGGGTTGGTTACGGTTAGCTGCCAGCAGGCAGGTCGTGGTGGTGAGGAGGGTACCTTCCCCATCCGACTCGAGGGATCCCCCTTCCAGAATGAAGTTACGCCGGTTGTAGTAAACCGCGGACGGGTGGAAGATCCCTTTCTCAAACAGCTGCCCGGTGATCAGGTTGTCCTTATCGGCGGCAAACTTCAGTCCCCAGCCGTTGAACCCGAAATCGGCAACCACCGGGATGCCGTCATGAAACAGCGTGACTGGACCATGGTCACGTGCCCATGTGTCGTTCGAGGCTATCTCCGCGGTGATCAGGTTCATCCGCTCCTCATCCGTAAAGAAAGAAGCGATATCTGTCCCGGGCGGAACCACTACCAGCAGCTTCTCCCTTTGAAGGATCTCTCTCGAGATGGTGAGGTAACAGCGTGTCACCTCCTCCAGCATGGGAGCCCAGTCGCTGTCGCGATGGGGCCAGGTGATCATCACGCCCTCCTGAGGATGCCATTCAGCCGGAAAAACCACCTTCGTCATCATCACCCCTCCATGTTGCTGCGTACGATGCCGCGGCTCGATGAGCGAACAAAATTAAGAATCAGGTCACGATCATCGGAAGCAGGGAGATCCTGTTCGATGCGCTCCACTGCTTGTGAGATATTATATCCCGAAAGGTAAAGCGTACGGTAGATCTCCTGGATGCCGTTGATCCTCTCGCTGGAGAACCCCCTGCGACGCAGCCCCACGATGTTGAGTCCCACGTATGAAATTGGTTCACGCCCCACCATCACGAAGGGAGGAATATCTTTCGCGATCTTTGAGCCGCCCTGTATCATCACGTGGGCTCCGATCCTGGTGAACTGATGTGCCAGGGAGCCGCCACTCACGATGGCAAAGTCGTCGATCTCGATCTCTCCAGCCAGCTGTGTGGCGTTGCCCAGTATCACATGGTCTTTCAGCACACAGTCGTGTGCCACATGACTGTAGGCCATGATCAGACAGTTGCTGCCCACCTTCGTATAGCCCCTGGAGGCCGTTCCCCTGTTCACGGTGGCACACTCACGAATGGTGGTATGGTCACCGATGAAGGCGGTGGTCTCCTCACCCTGGAACTTCAGGTCTTGCGGGATGCCAGCAATGGTGGTATGCGGGAAGATGAAACAGTTCCTGCCGATACGCGCTCCGGAGAGGATGGTGGCCTGAGTCATCACACGTGTGCCGTCGCCAATCTCAGTGTTGGCATCGACATAGGCAAAGGGTTCCACGATCACGTTCTCACCCAGTTTGGCCTCGGGATGCACGAAAGCCATCGATGAAATGCTACTCATAAAGGTATCTTTCTGTTGAATTTATTTATTCTTGATAATCTGAGCGGTGAAGTCGGCCTCGGAAACCACCTTATCACCGATGAAAGCCAGGCCCCGCATGGTGGCGATACCCCTGCGCATCTCGGAAGTGAGCTCTACCCGGAAGAGGATGGTATCACCCGGCACCACCTTGTGGCGGAACTTCACGTTGTCGATCTTCAGGAAGTAAGTTGAGTATCTCTCCGGCTCGTCGAGCTTGGCCAGCACCAGCAGTCCCCCGGTCTGAGCCATCGCCTCCACCTGTAACACCCCCGGCATCACCGGTTCCTGTGGAAAGTGACCGGTGAAGTATGGTTCGTTGGTGGTGATGTTCTTGACTCCCACGATGTAGGTGTCGGTCATCTGGATCACCTTGTCCACCATCAGGAAGGGATAGCGGTGAGGCAGCAGCTCGCGGATGCGATTGTTGTCCATCACCGGCTCCGATTTCAGGTCATAAATCGGCGGCTGCACCTCGTTGAGCTTGATATCCTTGCGGATCAAGCGAGCCAGCTGGTTGTTGATTTTGTGTCCCGGCTTGTGGGCGATGAGACGTCCCTTGATTGGTTTACCGATGAGCGACATGTCCCCGATAATGTCGAGCAGCTTGTGGCGTGCCGGCTCATTGGGGAAAAGCAGCTTGCGATGGTTCAGGTAACCCAGCTCATCAGCATTGTGATGCGGTACTCCCAGCTCGTCGGCGATCTCATCCAACTCTTTTTGTGAGAGCTTCTTCTCGTAGATTACGATGGCGTTGTCCAGGTTACCTCCTTTGATGAGTCCTGCCCTCCTCAGCTGTTCAATCTCACGCACGAATACGAACGTTCGGCAGGAGGCAATCTCTTTCTCGAAATCAGTTACCGTATCCATGGATGCCGACTGATTGGGAATATATTGAGAATCGAACTCGATGAAAGAGTTGATGCAGAAGGCGTCATCCGGTAGGAGTGTGAGCTTGGAACCGGTTTCGGGATCGGTAACCTCCATCTTGTTGCGCACGATATAGAAATCCTTGTCCTTCTCCTGCTCTGCAACACCTGCTTTACGGATCTCCCGGACATACTCGATGGCACTACCGTCGAGGATCGGAAATTCAGAGGCGTTCACATCGATCAGACAGTTGTCGATGCCCAGGGCATAGAGGGCAGCAAAACCATGTTCAATGGTGCTCACCATGACATTCCCCTTACCCAGAACCGTCCCACGTTGCGTGTGAACCACATGTTCAGCCAATGCCTCTATGACCGGTTGATCCTCCAGATCCACCCGTCGAATCTTGTATCCGTGATCCACCGGTGCAGGGTTGAAGGTAACCACAATATTCTGACCGGTATGGAGCCCGATACCCTGCAGGGTGAAGCTGCTTTGCAATGTTCTCTGTTTCACTGTATCTATTTTAATTACACATTATCGAAAATTGTGTGCAAATATACAACCAAAAGCAGGAAATCCTGCTTTTTGCACCTAAATGTTTGCTTTCGGAATTACAGATAGTGGGAACTTATTCGTTCTCCAGTTCGTTCTCCAGTTCGTTTTCCAGTTCGTTTTCCGAGAGTTTCTTTTTCAGGTCGGCCAACTCTTTCTCCATGGCATTTAGTCGGCGATACATATCAGGAATCTTGGGAAAAATGACACTCGACTTAAAGAAGTCTCTCACCGGGATAGCGGGTGAACCCAACACCTCCGATCCCTCTTTGGTGTTGCTGATGATGCCCGCCTGAGCACCGATCTGGCTATTCTTCCCAATGGTGATGTGCCCGCCGATGCCTACCTGTCCGCCCAGCACGCAGTTCTCTTCGATCTTGGTGGATCCTGCGATGCCAACCTGTGCAGCCATCACCGTATTCTCACCCACTTCACAGTTATGGGCGATCTGAATCAGGTTATCCAGCTTCACGCCCCGATGGATAATAGTCGATCCCATCACGGCACGGTCGATGGTCGTATTGGCGCCGATCTCCACATCATCCTCAATGATCACATTGCCAATCTGCGGAATCTTCCGGTAGATCTCCTCCTCTTTGCTAAATCCGAAACCGTCAGCACCGATCACGGCACCCGCGTGGATGATACAGTTGTCACCAATCACACAATCGTGATAAATCTTCACGCCGGGATAGAGGATGCAGTTGTCGCCCACCTGCACATTGTCACCCACGTAAACCTGTGGATAAATCATGCAGTTGTTACCGATTTGCGTCTGCTCACCAATGAAGGCAAACTCACCCAGATAGATATGCTCCCCCACGGTAGCTGAGGGAGATACAAATGCAACTGTTGCAACTCCCTCTTTCACTGGTTTCTGTTGTTCCACCAACGACATCAGGGAGGCCAGTGCAGCGTATGCATTGGTGACTTTAATCATGGTGGCCCTGACAGGCTTATCGGGCACGAAATCATTGTTCACCAAAACAATATCGGCTGCAGTATCGTAAATATAGGGCGTATATTTGGGATTCCCCAGAAATGTAAGTGTTTCAGGCTTACCTTCTTCTATTTTGGAAAAAGAAGATACGGTCGCGTTCGGATCACCGATTACTTCTCCGCGCAAGAAGTCGGCTATTTGTTTTGCAGTAAAGGTCATCTATTTTATTTATTATATTTTCCCGAGGCTATTCATCTACTCACACAATCAGGTTCAACTTAACTGTTACGATCGGCATGAAAGAGAGACAAGGTGATGACAAACATCCTCTGCATGATCAATTTCAGGTGCAAATTAACAACTTTTTCTTTAACTGTGACGAAATTAAATCATAATATAGTTTAAACGAATGGGATGGAACGTTTGTGCATTTCAAAAAATAGTGTTACTTTTGCAGGCACTTTTACGGGATGTAGCTCAGTCCGGTTTAGAGTACTCGTCTGGGGGGCGAGTGGTCGCTGGTTCGAATCCAGTCATCCCGACTATAGAAACAACAATTGAGAGAATCGGTTCCGTGTGGCCACGGAGCCGATTCTCTCATCTGTACCCTACACGATTGTTCATCGTTTATATTTCGAGAAATCGGTGTTCATCATGCTGCCCGTTTCCGCCAGGGCATGATGGAACGCAAAGCAGGCATACAGATCCTGTGGGATATGGCCCTTTACGCCACGATTCAGGTATTCATGCAGGAGAGGGCGATAATCGGGGTGTGCGCACTTGTTGATGATCTCCTCGGCACGGTTGCGCGGCCCTTTGCCTCTGAGGTCCGCCACCCCATATTCCGAGACGATGATCTTCACCGAGTGCTCGTTGTGGTCCTCATGTGTCACCTTGGGCACGATGCAGCTGATGGCGCCGTTCTTGGCCGTGGAGGGGGTGAGGAAGATGGAGAGGTAGGAGTTGCGGGTGAAGTCGCCCGACCCACCAATCCCGTTCATCATCTTGGTTCCGTTCACGTGGGTGGAGTTGACATTGCCGAAAACATCCACCTCGATGGCGGTGTTAAGGGCAATGATGCCCATTCGGCGTGCCAATCCCGGGTTATTGGAGATTTCGGAAGGACGGAGCACCAGCTTGTTCTTAAAGAAGGCGAGGTCACTGTAGAACTTCTCCAGCACCTCATTGCTCACCGTAAGCGAGCAACCGCTGGCGAAAGAGATATTGCCCTTCTGCATCATGTCGATCACTGCATCCTGGATCACCTCGGTATACACCTCAAAGCGGGGAATATCGAGGTTGCTCCCCATCGATGCCAGCACCGCGTTGGCGATGTTGCCCACGCCGGACTGGATGGGCAGGAAATGGCGGGGAATACGTCCAGCCCTCATCTCGGCTACGAAGAACTCCGCCACGTTGTTTCCGATGCGGGCAGTCACCTCGTCGAGCGGTGCAAAACCGCCGCCTTCACCCTCTCGCTCGGTCTCCACCACGAAGATCTTCTCCGGATTCACTTTCACATATTCCAGTCCCACCCGGTTCTGCACCTCATAGATCGGTATCTCCCGCCGTTTGGGAGGATCCTGCAGCTCATAAATGTCGTGAATACCGCGCAACTTCGTGGGGACTTTTTTGTTCAGCTCCACGATGACGATATCGGCCAGGCGACAAATAGTGGGGGTGATACCCACACCGGTGGTGGGCACAATCTCACCACTCTCGGTCACGTCGGCAGCTTCAACCACCGCCACGTTGATCTTGCCAAGGAAACCGTAACGAATCTCCTGTGCCAGCTGCGAGAGATGCAGGTCGAAGAAGTCAAATTCGCCTCTGTTGAGCGCCTCACGCATATCCTTGTTGGTCTGATAAGGTGTGCGGAACTTGATTGCCCTGGCCCTCGCAAGCGAACCGTCAATTGAGTCGCCGGTGGAGGCACCGGTGAAAACACCGATCTTGAAAGGATTGCCTTTCGCATGTTCTGCCTCTGCCCTTTTGGCGATCTCTACCGGTACCACTTTCGGACAGCCGGCATGGGTAAACCCGCTGAAGCCTACATTGTCATTATCTTTCACAAGTGACGCCGCTTCTTCAGCACTGATAAATTTTAAAGCCATATCAATAGTTGATTTTTTTTATATGTTTTGGTTGGTTATAATCGGGCGTGGTTCAATATTTTCGTTGCATAATCTCACCATAGATCAAGCCTTTCTTCAGCGCTTCCACTGCACCATCACCGGTCAGTTCCGCCAACAGCGGATGTACGAAGCTCTCCTGATCGAATGCACTCGTTTGTCCCGTGGTGGCATCGTCTTGTGTTGACTCCTGCGCAAACGACTCATCGGCATCGTAAACAAAGATGGAGCCTTTCAGAGAGGAGGCTTCTTCGAAATCTGTCACCAGATCGAGCGAGGAACGGAATTCGGGACGGGTTGACTTTTGAGCCTGATGCGCTGGGACAGGCGGAAGATCCCCTGGAAGATGTTGCAGCCAAGGTTCATCCTCCTCATCATCGGAAGTGTGACTGAAATCCTTCTCACTCTGCTGCTGCTGATTTTTCTTCTTCCGGGATTCATTGGAAAAAACCAATATCGCGAAAAAAAGAATAAGGATCAAATAAATGATATCGCCGAATTCCATATTTTGATTAATTTTGCATCCGGACAAAAATAGGCATTTTTTATGAATATGAGGGCATTTGGCACACAAATTATCGGGAGCAACTTCACAGTCACTCCCGATCATTTAACCAAAACCTTAACTATGAAAAAAATAAAAAATTATTTTTTTCTCCGCAAATATAAGTTATTGGTTGGTTATTCCCAACTTTATATCCGGATAATTACAGTTTTTAACTTTCCATTCGGGGATGGATCACAGTGAGGATGAGTGAAATAATGAACAACGACAACCATAAAGAGAAGAAATTGTATATTGAGACCTACGGATGTCAGATGAATGTTGCCGATACAGAAGTGGTGGCATCCATCATGGAGATGGATGGCTACAGCCTGACCAACGACGACCGGGATGCCGATGCCATCTTCGTCAACACCTGCTCCATCCGTGAGAATGCAGAACAGAAAGTGATTCAGCGGCTGGACTACTTTCAGTCGCTGAAGCGCAAACGAAAAGATCAGCTGATCATCGGCGTACTGGGGTGCATGGCAGAGCGGGCTAAATCAGAGCTGATCGACAAGCATCATGCCGACCTGGTGGTGGGTCCCGATGCCTACCTCGACCTGCCCAACCTGGTGGGAGCTGCTGAACGGGGTGAGAAAGCAATAAACATCGAGCTCTCGAAGACAGAGACCTACAAGGATGTGATCCCCCTCAAGATGGAGGGGAGCAATATTTCCGGCTATATTTCCATCATGCGTGGTTGCGACAAGTTCTGTACCTACTGCATCGTACCTTTCACGCGAGGCAGGGAACGCAGCCGCGAGCCGGAGAGCATCCTCAACGAGTTGCAGGTGATGCAGAAGAAAGGATTCAGAGAGGTGATTCTGCTGGGACAAAATGTCAACTCCTATCGCTTCAAAGATGGGGAAAGGAGCATCGGGTTCGATGAGCTGCTCGCCATGGTGGCTGAAGCTGCACCAGGCATGAGAATACGCTTCACCACCTCTCACCCCTGGGACATGAACAACACCACCCTGGAGACCATCGCCAGGTATCCCAACCTCTGCAACTACATCCATCTGCCCGTACAATCGGGGAGCTCACGCATGATGAAACTGATGAATCGCCGCTACAACCGGGAGTGGTACATGGAACGGATCGCGGCCATCAAACGGATCATCCCCGACTGCGGCCTGTCGACCGACATCATGTGCGGGTTCAACTCCGAGACCGAAGAGGATCACCAGGAGACCCTCTCGCTGATGCGTGAGGTGGGGTTCGACTCAGCTTTCATGTTCAAGTACTCCGAGCGCCCCGGCACCTACGCGGCTAGGAAGCTGGAGGACAACGTGCCGGAGGAGGTGAAAAACCGCAGACTGCAGGAGATCATCGCCCTGCAACTGGAGTTATCACGGCAGAGCAACGAACGCGACATGGGCAAGGTGTTTGAGGTGTTGGTAGAAGGTTTCTCCAAGCGATCACGTGAGCAGCTCTTCGGTAGGAATGAGCAGAACAAAGTGGTGATCTTCAACAAGCAGCAGCACCGCATCGGTGATTTGGTAAAAGTGCGGGTAACCGGCTTCACACCTGCCACCCTGTTGGGTGAAGCAGTGGCGACGGATTAGTCAATTTCAGATAATCAAGCGATGGAGCAAACAATTTTGCGCTCTGTCTGTTTATTAGTAGAATGATCACTGATGGGCTGTTCAGTCACCAAGCGCTTCACTCATGGAACAGCCCTTCGGTCGTGAATGAGGAAAATAGAAATTATTAACTATTAAACACAACCAATTATGAATTCAGAATCAAAATTGCTATTGGGATTGGGTATCGGCGTTGCACTGGGTGCTGCCATCGGTTACATCGTGGGTTCAGACCGCAAGGAAGAGTGGCTGGAACAGGCCAACGAGTTTGCAGACAAGGTGAGGGCTAACGTAAAGACAGCCATCTACAAAGGCAAGAGCGAGGTGGAAGATATCAAGGAAGATATCGACGACATTGCCGACATCGCAAAGAAAGAACTGGCCAAACAATAACGGACCCTCATAATCTGCCGAACCAATGGAAGAAAAAAAAGTAAGTACGCTGTTTGAAGAGATGCGCGATGATGTATCCAGATTCATCACCAGCTCACTCGAACTCGGAAAACTGGAGGTGTATGAAAAACTAAGCCTGGGCACCTCGGCGATCACCTATGGGTTGATAATCGGTGGTGCCGCCTTATTTGCCCTGTTGTTCCTTTTTGTCACGATAGCTCTCTACCTGGGCGATCTGCTGCAGAACCTATGGGTTGGCTTCGGCATCGTGACCGGATTTACCCTCTTGGTACTGCTGATCATGCTGCTGGTAGGTAAACCGTTCAAGAAGAAGATAACCAACAAAGTGGTTCGCTTCCTGATGGAAAACGATGAGACTGACAAAACAAAGAGTAACCTATGAGCACCTATAAACTTACACCACTGCAAGAGCTGCGATTGGAGAAAAAGAGACAGAGAGAGGAGCGAAGCATCGCCAGTAAACGTCTCTCTTACCAGTTGCAGTATCTGAATGACAATTGGGGATCGATGCTGACCAAGGGGCTCACCTCATCGGTGAAAACAAAATTTGCAGAGACAGTGGATACATTCTCCAGCGGCAGCTCTTCCGCGGTGACACCCTTTGTCACACGCAGGAGAAATCCCTGGGTCAACCTGGCGATCTCCAACCTGCCGCTACTCGGCTCTGTAGCATGGAAGCTGACCAAGCCGGCAATCATCACTTTTGCCCTGAAAAGGGGTACTTCGCTGCTGTTCGGCAGAAGAAAAAAGAAAAAAATCAGATAGTGGAACGGTGGACGGTGCTTACGCCGTCCACCTTTGCTATTTTGGCACAGAGCTGATTCACCTCCTCAGCACTATGCACGTGAACGTTGAAGACTCCCTCGAAGATACCATCCTTTGATGACACATTTACACTCTGAATATTGACCACCACATCCTCTGCCAGCTTGGACAGGATATTTGCCAGAATCCCCACACGATCGATACCGGTGAAGATGATGGATGCCAGGAAAGAGTACTGGCGGTAATCGCCCCACTCCACCGCGATGATGCGGTCACCATAATTGGCCTTGAGTTTAAGTCCTGTCTGGCAGGAGCGTTTGTGCACCTCCACCTCTTCCTTTTCAGTTACATAACCAAACACATCATCGCCCGGCAACGGGTTGCAACAGGAATAGACGATGAAGTTCTTCCGGAAGTTCTGTTCTGTGAGACGGTAAACTGCTTTTCGGTCGATTTTCGGCTGCTTCATTTCCTGTGAGAGCAACAGATTCTCATCCTCACTTTCGGTTTCGTTCAGCAACATTTTGCGGGGCTCCTGAGGTGTTTTTTTAATGGCACTCATTGCCTGTTTCATATAGCGGACAAACAGGTTCTCCTGTTTCTCCGGAACCGGTTTCAGCTTTGAAAAGGCCTCTTTTTGAACCGGTAGAATCACCTCATTGTTCCCAATCATGTAGTAGAGATCCTCTTTGTTCTCCGCTTTGTAGGAATGAAGGATCTTGTTGAAGAGTGTGTTGTCGATAGGTTCATTGTCAAAAAGCTCCTCCAGCATGTTCTTCCCTTTTTCGATGATGCGACGCCGTTGACGGCGCAGCGATGCCTCAATCTTGGTACGGGCCTTGGCAGTAGTCACAAAATTGAGCCACTCAGGCTGGGGGTTGACCGACTGGGAAGTGAGGATCTCAACCTGATCCCCACTGCGCAACTGCTGACTGAGGGGCACAAGGGTGTGGTTCACCTTCGCACCCAGGCAGTGATCACCGATACGGGTATGAATGGTATAGGCAAAATCCAGCGCTGTGGCACCCTGGGGCAATGTTTTGATCTCTCCTTTGGGTGTAAACACAAATATCTCCGATGAGAAAAGATTCATTTTCACCGTGTCCAGGAAATCGATCGCGTTAGGGTTGGGATTGGCGAGGATCTCCTGAATCGTTTTCAGCCATTTATCGAGTTCATTGTCTTCCTCGATCCTGTTTTCCTTATACTTCCAGTGGGCAGCAAACCCTTTCTCGGCGATATCATCCATCCTGCGGCTACGGATCTGTATCTCAATCCATTTGCCGTCAGGCCCCATCACGGTGAGGTGCAGCGCCTGATACCCGTTGGCCTTGGGGTGACTCACCCAATCACGGATACGGTCGGGTCGCAGTTTGTAGATGTCGGTGATGGCTGAGTAGATATCCCAGCACTGTTTCTTCTCATCCATGCCGGGATGCACCTCGAAGATGATGCGGACGGCAAACAGGTCATATACCTCATTGAAGCTGATCCCCTTATTCTGCATCTTGTTCCAGATGGAGTAGACCGATTTTACGCGCGCGCGCATCTCATACTTGATACCCATCTTGTCAAGCGCAGCTATCACCGGCACGGCAAAGTTATCGTAAATCTTATTCCGTTCCGGTGCACTCTCTGCAATCTTGGCTGTCAGGTCGGCATACACCTCAGGGTGCTCATACCGGAAACAGAGCTCCTCCAACTCCGTCTTGATCGCAAAGAGACCCAGGCGATGTGCCAGCGGCGCATAGATATAGAGCGTCTCACCGGTGATCTTGAACTGCTTGGTGGGGCTCATTGAGGAGAGTGTACGCATGTTGTGCAGCCGGTCGGCGATCTTGATCAGGATCACCCGGATATCGTCTGACATGGTGAGCAGCAACTTGCGGAAGTTCTCTGCTTGTGCCGACACATTCTCGCCGAACATGCCCTGCGAAATTTTGGTCAACCCATCCACAATCTGAGCGATCTTATCGCCGAACAAAGCGCGGATGTCATCCACCGTGTAATCGGTATCTTCCACCACGTCGTGTAACAACGATGCCGAGATGGAGGTCGATCCCAGCCCCATCTCTCTGGAGACGATGCGTGCCACCGCCAGCGGGTGCATGATGTAGGGTTCACCCGAACGGCGGCGTGCACCTTTGTGTGCCTCTTTCGCCATATTGTAGGCACGGGTGATGACATCCACCTTCCGCCGGTGATTCGAGTTGAGATAATCCTGAAGGAGCCCCTGAAACTCCTCTTCAATCATCTGCTCGTCGGCAATCATTTTTTCTTCGTCACTCATATCCTGTTAGATCCTCTTTTGAAGCAACCGTTTAATGGCAAACGAAATTACAAATAAATCGAGAGAAAACAGCATTTGCATCTATTTTTTACGGGTGTGTGAAGGAATTTGAACAAAAAGAACCTATCTTTGTTTCCTCAAACAACAGGGGTGCCCCAACAGAACGGGCTGAGATCATACCCATATCACCTGATCCGGATAATGCCGGCGGAGGGAAAGGAAGCAGTACACATCCCGGTGCTCTTCCACAGGTATCCATCTTATTTAAATCCCCTTTTTTATTTCACTAACATGATGAAGCAGCCACAAGGCATGCTCATCCTAAATTTTATTGCAAATGAAAAAGGTAATCTTTTCAATTCTGCTGACACTTTTCTCAGCAACAGTTTTTCAGACAATGGCGCAGGCAGATGCTGCGCACGGCGACAGCATCAACAACATCCGGCTGGAAGAGGTGATCGTCTCTGCCACACGTGCCGGTGCACAGACACCCGTCGCTTATTCCAATATCTCCTCTGCGGAGATCAAAAAACAGAATGCGGCACGCAACATCCCCGCTATCTTGCAGACCACCCCTTCGCTGGTATCTTTTACAGAGGATGGCCTGGGCGTGGGGAACACCTTTTTCAGGATCCGCGGTACCGATGCCACCCGCATCAACGTGACACTGAACGGGATGCCGCTGAATAATCCCGAGAGCCAGGAAGTGTTCTGGGTGAACCTGCCCGACCTCTCCGCCTCCCTGCAAAATATTCAGATACAACGCGGCGTGGGCACTTCCACCAACGGATCGGGCGCCTTCGGAGCCAGCATCTCCCTGCAGACTGCCGGTGCCCGCTCCGGGGCGTATGGGGAAGCATCCACCGCGGTGGGCAGCTATGGCACCTTCCTGTCGAATATTGCCGCCGGAACGGGTATCTTAGAGAACGGACTTTCGTTCGATGCCCGTTATTCGCGTGTTTTGGGCGATGGCTATGTACGTAACGGGAGTGTGGATCACACCAACCTCTATGCGGCATTGTCACATTACACCGATCACCAGCTGATACGGCTGAGCTACCTGAAGGGGGTACAACATACGGGAATCACCTGGGAAGGGGTATCGGAAGAGCAGATGCAGGACGAGGAATATGGTCGCCGGTACAACCCTGCGGGGGAATATACCGATGAGGCCGGCAACCGGCTCTATTACGACAATGAGACCGATAATTATTACTCCGATATTGTGCAGTTGACCCTCGCCAGGGAGCTGAACCGCTATCTCTCTCTGAACGCGGGTCTCAGCTACAATTACGGATATGGCTATTACGAGAATTACCGGGAAGATGACGACTTTGCTGATTTTGGCCTGCCGGCTCAAACGGTGGAGGGGGTAACCTACGACAGCAGTGATTTTATACGCCGCAAGCTGATGGAAAATGATTTTTATGTGGCAAACATCGCGCTCAACTATACAAGAAACCGGTTGAAACTGACTTTCGGGGGGATGTACAGCTTCTATGACGGAGATCACTTCGGGCGGTTGCCGTGGGTGAAATTCAATCAGGATATCCCCGAGAACTATGAGTGGTACCGCAATGTGGGAAGAAAAGCGGAGGTCAACCTGTTCACCAAAGCAGATTACCAACTGAATGAGAGGCTCTCTCTCTTCGGTGACTTGCAATACCGGCGGATCAATTACAGTTTCAGCGGGATGGACGACGACCTGATGGATCTGACAGGTGATTTCACCTACCATTTTTTAAACCCCAAGGCAGGCGTCTCTCTTCTCCTCAACGAGCGTAACCGGCTCTATGCCTCAGCGGCTGTGGGACAGCGTGAGCCGCTCCGTACCGACCTCAAGGACGGGATCAAAGGAGAGACGCTGAATCCCATCCAACCGGAAAGGATGATCGATTATGAACTGGGATACCGCTATAGCGTTGAAAATGGTACCCACCTGGGTGCGAACTTCTATTTCATGGATTATCACAATCAGATGGTGCAGACAGGGAAACTCAACAATGTGGGCTACAAGCTGATGGAGAACGTGAAGGAGAGTTACCGCGCAGGGCTTGAACTGGAAGCAGCTGTGCCGCTGTGGGAAAACAGAATCCGGGTGGACGCCAACGCGACCTTCAGCCGGAACAAGATCCAAAATTATACCGCCTGGTTCGACCAGTATGACAATCAGGATAATTGGAATTGGGAGGGACAGATATCCAAAGAATACGGGACCACCGATATTTCGTTTTCTCCTGAGGTGATAAGCAGCATGGCGATTACCTGGCAGCCCACATCGGTTCTCTACGTGAACCTGATGGGAAAATATGTGAGCAAACAGTATATGGATAATACCTCTGACGACGCGAAATCCATTGACGCATATTTTGTAAGCAACCTCTCTGCCGGTTATGAGTTCAGAAAATCTCCCATCGGCACCTTCAACCTGCAGGTTTTCGTGCATAATCTCTTCAACAAAGCATACGTGGCCAACGGATGGGCAGCCACCGACACCTTTGCCGACGGCAGCTCCCTCAACTGGACAGGCTACTACCCGCAGGCCACGCGCAATTACATGGCACGGCTCACCCTCTCATTTTAAGCACCCTATGAACAAGGTATTTATTTCTCATTTACAGCTTCTCTTCGACCCAATGTCGGTTTACTCGCTATTTGATTTGAAACTCACTTCGCTCAGACAGCAAATCAAATTACGCTCGTTGCACCGGGTGGGTACCCCGAAGAGAAGCTGAGTGATCGAAATAAATACCTTCTCCCAAATTAAAAAACGTATGCAAACCGTTGAAATTATCGGCGCCCTGATCGGCCTGCTCTATCTCTACCTTGAATACAAGGCCAGCAGATGGCTCTGGCCGGTGGGGGTGCTGATGCCGGTGCTCTACATCTGGATCTTCTTCCGGAGCAGGTTCTATGCCGACATGGCGATCAATGTCTATTACTTTTTCGCCAGCATCTACGGCTGGATCCGCTGGAACAGAGGCCGCACGGAAGGAGAAACGGCCATCATCCACACCCCGCGGCGAATGATCCTTCCCCTCACGCTTGTCACTATGCTGCTCTTCGTTGCCATCTACCAGATCCTCACCCGCTACACCGACAGCCCCGTGGCGGCAGGCGACAGCTTCACCACCGCCCTGAGCATCACGGGCATGTGGATGCTGGCGCAGAAGCATGCCGAGCAGTGGTGGGTCTGGTTTGCAGTGAATATCGTTTCCTGCGGATTATATCTATGGAAGGGACTCTACCCCACCGCTATCCTTTTTGCCATCTATTCCGTTATTTCCGTTTTTGGCTATTTCAAATGGGTAAAGCTGGCAAAGGAAAATTGACCTGAATAAACCACCATTTATGCCACCACTTAAACCACCATTGTGAAATACGGCTCATTTTTTCACAACTTTCCACTCATTTTTTACCCATTATGAGCCGTATTTTATATATCTTTGAGCCGTATATACCTATATGACAAATAATGAATCGGAAAGATATTATATTAAGCTGGTTAAAAGAGAATCCCGGCCGGGCTTCCAGTGAAATTCTGAAGGGTAGTGGTTTGGCCATTTCCTTATCCACACTGAAAAGGGATTTATCTGATTTAGCGAAAGATAATTACCTGGTTACGGAGGGTCGGGGCAAAGCATCAAAATATTTTATTTCATCAACCTATACACTATTTTACCCTGTTGATGTGGATCAATATTTTGAAAAAGAGATTGATGAGCGGAATATACATGAAAATTATAATTTCGAACTGATCGAACTGCTGAATCATGTCTCAATATTCAGTGATGAGGAACTCAGAAGGCTGAACAGCCTGCAAAAAAAATTCAGCGATAATATTGCTGAATTGCCGGAGGAGTTGTATATCAGAGATATGGAGAGACTGGCAATCGATCTGAGTTGGAAATCTTCACAAATTGAAGGAAATACCTATACCTTATTGGAAACAGAGCAATTGATTAAAGAGAAAAAGACAGCATCGGGCAAATCGAAAGATGAAGCGGTGATGCTGTTAAATCATAAAGAAGCAATTGATTTTATCATTGATAACAGCGACTATCTCTCTACGCTGTCGGTAGGAAAAATTGAAAACATCCACAGTATTCTGATCAAAGAACTGAATGTTGACAGAAATTTAAGAACCAGACGTGTAGGCATCACCGGCACCAATTACAAGCCGCTGGATAATGAGTTCCAGATTAGAGAAGCTTTGGAGGATGTATGTAAATTGGTTAATAACCGGGAAAATATTTTTGAAAAAGCATTCTTATTGCTTGTTATGATCTCTTACATCCAGCCTTTTAACGACGGAAATAAAAGAACCGCAAGGATACTGAGTAATGCTCAGTTGATAGCTGGCGGTTACTGCCCCATTTCTTTCAGAACCGTTGATTCGGTCGATTATAAAAAAGCAATGCTCCTGTTTTATGAACAGAATAACATGACAGCATTCAAAAATATCTTTATCGATCAGTTTGAATTTGCAGTAAATACCTATTTCTAACCGACAATCGCACCGGTAAGTTCGTCAAGTGAGAAGCTTGCAAAAAGAAGATCAATCGCACAATTGGATAAAGTGCAGACTGACCTTCTTGCCTATGAATATTTGTAAAAGAGGATTTTCTTCTTTCGAAACGGTTATTTTTTTCTCTTCGGAATGTGAACCGCCTCACCCAGCACATCGGCAAATGCTTCGAAGATAGCCTCCGAGTAGGTGGGATGTCCGTAGATGGTTTTCACCACCTCATCTACCGTGATCTCCATCTCCATAATCAGCGATGCCTGGGTAATGAGCTCAGCAGCAGAAGGACCGATGATATGGACGCCGAGCACTTCGCCATAGCGGTTGTCGGCAATCACTTTTACAAATCCCTCGGCTTCGCCCGATGCCAGTGCACGTCCGTTGGCCGAAAAATTGAATCGCCCGATGCGGATATCGTCGCCGTACTTCTCACGGGCCTGTGTTTCGGTCAGCCCCACCATCGCCACCTCCGGCAGCGTGTAGACCACGGATGGCGCCGAGAGCAGCTTGATGGAACGATGATTGCCTTTCACCGCATTTTCGGCAGCCACTTCTCCCATGCGGAAAGCCACGTGGGCAAGCATCTTGATGCCGTTCACATCGCCGGGGGCATAAACACCTTTCACGCTGGTCTCCATGTAGTTATCCACCTTGATCTTACCTCTTTCCGTCTCGAGCTTCACCTCGCCCATGGCAGCCAGGTCGGGCACACGGCCAATGGCAAGGAGTGCCTTGTCGGCGATGACCGGCTCTTTTCCGTCGATCCTTACTTCCAGCTTATCGCCCTTGTCCACGACTTCGGTGATGCGGGCGCCGGTAATAATCTCGATTCCTTTCTTTTTAACGATGCGTGACAGCTCTGCCGTGACATCATTGTCGAACATCGGCACGATCTGATCCATCATCTCCACGATGATCACCCTGGAGCCAAGGCCGGCAAATGAGAGGCCCATTTCGGCACCGATTACCCCACCGCCCAGGATAACCAGGGTCTCCGGTACATCCCTGATATCCAGCAGATCGTCACTGGTGAGCACCTTCTTGTTATCAAGACCGGGGATATTCGGCATAAACACTTTCGATCCGCCGGCAAGGATGATCTTGTCCGCTTTGATGATCTGTGAGTCATTGATCACCACATCCTTGTTTTGATTGAGCCTGCCGACTCCTTTGTAGATGTCCACGCCGTTGCTTTTGAGCAGTGCCTCCACGCCGCTGGTCAGCTTTTTCACCACCCCGTTTTTAAATTGCACCACCTTCTCCATATCGATCTTTATCTGGGGGCTGTCGATGATGATTCCCCGCGACGCAGCATTGCGGATATGTTCAATGATCTCCACATTCTTCAGATATGCCTTCGACGGGATACATCCCACGTTGAGGCAGGTACCGCCAAAGGTGCCTTTCTCCACAATGGCCACCCTGGCACCCAGTTGTGCGGCCCTGATGGCTGCCACATAACCGGCAGGCCCGCCGCCGATGACCGCCACCTGGTAGTTATCCTCCAGGCGGATCATCCGTTTATGTTCTTCTGGTTCTGTGGCACCGGTATCTTCAATTACCTCCGGCATGAGGGTATCTACCGATTCGTTTTCGTTCCCGATATACCCTATCACTTCGGTCACCGGCACGGTCTCCCCCTCCTGGTGTACAATCTTCAGCAGGATCCCCGACGCTTCCGCTTCGATCTCCATACTGGTCTTGTCGGTCATGATCTCGAGGATGATCTCCCCTTCGGTCACGGTGTCACCCTCTTTCTTCAGCCACTTCACAATTTGCCCTTCGGTCATGTCAATACCAGCTTTGGGCATGATTATTTCAAAAGCCATATCTTTTCGTTTTCAGTTTTTCAATTCAGTTTTTATAGCACTCAGCTGTAAATTTTCAGCGGTCAGCTCTCAGCTTCAGTTCAAGCCCTTAATCTTTTATATATCGGCACATTAAATCAAAAGTGTCAGCGGATCTTCCATCGCAGCCTTCAGGTCGGTCATAAACCTGGCGGCCGTGAGCCCGTCAATCACCCTGTGGTCACAGGTCAGGCTCATCTTCATGATGGGACGGACAACTATTTCCCCGTCGCGGGGTACCACCTTTTGTTGGGTAGAGGAAACACTCAGGATGGCCGCGTTGGGCTGATTGATGATCGCGGTGAACACATCCACCCCGTACATGCCGAGGTTGCTGATGGTAAAGGTACTGCCCGCTTGTTCGTCGGGCAGCAGTTTCTTGGAAAAGGTGCGTTCGGTAAGATCTTTCAGGGCCACCACCAATTCGCTGAGCGACATTTTATCGGCTCCCTTCACGACCGGTACGAGCAACCCTTCATCGAGTCCCACCGCCATGCCCAGGTTCACATAGTTGTGAAAGGTAATCTCTGTCGCCTCCCTGTTGATGCTGGCGTTGATATATTTGTGTTTCATCAGCGTCTTTACCACCGCCATCGAGATCAGGTCGGTGACCGTCAGCTTCCTGCCGGTTTTCTCTCTGATCGGCTCCATCAGCCGCTTGCGCAGAGCCAGCAGCTCCGTCATGTCCACCTCCCAGGTCTGGACGAAGGTAGGTGCACCAAAGTAGCTTTCCGTCATTCGCCTGGCAATGATCGTGCGCATCTGGGTCATCGGTACCGTTTCGGTTTCACCCGCCGGCGTGGGCTGTGGCGAAGGTTGTCCCTTCTTTAAGCTTTCGGGTGCGGGTTGGGCCTGCGTTGCCGCCGGTTTGCTTCCTGCCGCGGAAACAGGTGAGGCATGATCTCCAAAATCGTTCAGTGTGAAGCGGGCTTTCAGTACCGGGTCGGAGATCAGCTGAAGCACATCGTCCTTCATGATCTTGTTCCCGTAACCGGTGCCCACCACGCCCTTCAGGTCAATGTTGTGCTCATCGGCAATACGTTGTGCAAGCGGAGAAATGTGAATCTTCTCTTCGTAGTTGAAGCCGGCAATATCATCCTTGTGGATACGTCCCTTGTAACCGGTGCCGGTTACGTTCAACAGATCCACGCCCAGGCGTTTTGCCAATGTCCTTGCAGCCGGCGTTGCCCGCAATTTCCTGTTTTCCATTCACTCTTTTTTATCGATTATTGACCAATTTAAGGATATACTTTTTGATGCGATCCACACTCGGGATCATGGCCGACTCCAATGTCTGACTGTAGGGAACAGGTACATCTTCACCGGCCAGGCGCAGGATCCGCCCATCCAGGTAGTCGAAAGCATCACTCTCGGCAATGGTTGCTGCCACCTCACCAATGAATCCGCCCGTCTTGTGTGCGTCATTCACCAACAGCACCTTGCCGGTCTTCTTCACCGACTCGATCACGGTATCCTTATCGAGCGGCGAGAGGGTGCGCAGGTCCACCACCTCCACCTCCACGCCTTCGGCCTCCTTCACCTCTTCGGCAGCTTTCATCACCCGCTCCAGCATGCGGCCATAGGTGACCACCGTCACATCTTTTCCCTCTTTTTTGATATCGGCTTTGCCGATGGGTAGCACAAAATCAGTGTCGAGGGGCACCTCCCCCTTCATATTATATTGTGCCTTGTATTCCAGGAAGATCACCGGGTTATTGTCCCGAATGGCTGCTTTGAGCAGTCCCTTCACGTCGGCAGGGGTGCCCGGTGCAATCACCTTGAGGCCGGGGATATGGGTAAACCACGCTTCGAGCGACTGAGAATGCTGGGCTGCCGAGCCCACGCCTCCACCCGCCGCTGCGCGGAAAACCACCGGTATCTGTCCCTTGCCGCCGTACATATAGCGGGTTTTGGCAGCCTGGTTCACGATGTTGTCCATCATGTATACGATAAAGTCCATAAACGTGACATCCACAATGGGCCGCATTCCGGTCATGGCGGCGCCGATGGCGGCTCCGGAGATGGCATTTTCCGATATGGGCGTATCCCTTACCCGCTCCTTGCCAAACTCTTCGAGCATCCCTACCGAGGTTCCGAAGTCCCCTCCAAAAATCCCCACATCCTCACCCATGAGGAATACGTTTTCGTCGCGCCGCATCTCTTCCGACATGGCCATGATGATGGCGTCGCGTACGGACATGATTTTCGTTTCTTTTTCCATTGATTATCGTGTGCTGTTGTTCTTAATCTGCGTAAATATCTTCAAAAGCGGACTCCAGGGTAGGCTCGGGACTGCTCAGTGCGAACTTGACTGACTCTTCCACCGCTTCCTGTGAGACATCGTTCAGCTCATCCAGCTCCTTCGCCGTGGCAATTTTGTTTTCGATGAGATAGTCACGGAAGCGGGCTATCGGGTCCTTCTTCTTCCACTCATCCACCTCCTCCTTGGTACGGTACTTGCCCGGGTCGGAAGTGGAGTGTCCCAGCCAGCGGTAGGTGATTGCCTCCACCAGCACCGGTCCGTTGCCCTCGCGTACATATTCCACGATCTCCTCAAACTTGTTATAGACAGCCAGCAGATCATTGCCATCTTCGATGAAGTGTCCTGGAACACCGTAAGCAGCGGCACGCTGATAGTTGTAATCGATGTTGATCACACTCTTGATCGGCGTACTGATGCCATATTGGTTGTTGATGGAGTAAAAGATCACTGGCAGTTTCCAAATGGATGCCAAATTCAGCGTTTCATGAAAAGTACCCTCGTTCACGGCGCCATCTCCAAAAAAGCAAACAACAATCTTCCCCGTATGCTTCATTTTCTGGGTCAGCGCGGCCCCAATGGCCATGCCCATGCCACCACCCACAATACCGTTTGCACCGAGGTTACCTCCGTCGAGGTCGGCAATGTGCATCGACCCGCCTTTTCCCTTGCAGGTACCCGTGGCTTTGCCCATGATCTCGGCCATCATGCCGTTGAGATCGATCCCCAGCGCAATACTCTGCCCGTGCCCGCGGTGATTGGACGTGATCAGATCTATCCCCTTTTTAAGGGCCGCAATCGCACCTACGCTCGCAGCTTCTTCACCCACTGAGAAATGGGTCATCCCCGGTACCATCCCTTTCTTTACGAGCCGGTTCACCTTATTGTCGAAATTGCGGATATCCAGCATCGCCCTGTGCATTTCCAGCAACTTTTCCCTGGGTATCTCCCTCTCTTTTTGTGCATTCGTTTTCGCCATAATAGCTTTCTTAGTCTATAATCTTGTGGATATTTATATAATTAGAATAAATCTATATAAAAACACAATTACAAACTTATTGTTTGGAAAGGGGTGATATTTATAATTTATTAAATTTTAAACAGACAACCAACACTTGCCCAGACATTGAGACAGAAGATGGATGCCAGGTGAGAAAAACATTCGTACCTTTGCATCAAAAGAGATGCAACGATGAGCGATTTCCACACACCAGCTACCCTGATCATTGCCAACGGCCGCTACC
>DPAC01000080.1:0-1997 GCA_003517675.1 Porphyromonadaceae bacterium
ATCTCGGGTTGCACGCCCAGGTCACCGAGCATCCGCTGCACAGCGGCCGCCATGGGTCCGGGACCGCACATGTAGTACTCAATATCTTCCGGAGCCTCATGATCTTTCAGGTAGGTATCATAGATCACCTGATGAACAAATCCGGGGGTGTACTTCACGCGGGCAGCATCCGCAGCCGGGTCGGGGCGGTCGAGCGCCAGGTGGAACGAAAAGTTGGGGAACTCACGCTCCAGTTCGTAGAAATCTTCGAGGTAGAACGCTTCCACCAGTGCACGCGCACCGTAGAAGTATGACATCTTCCGGTCCGTGACCCTCAGCGTCTTGGTCATATGCATGATTTGAGCACGGAGAGGTGCCATACCGGCGCCACCGCCCACCCAGAGCATCTCTCGCTTGCTGTCGATGATGGGGTGGAAATCACCATAAGGACCAGACATGATCACCTTGTCACCCGGCTTCAGACTGAAGATATAAGAAGAGACGATCCCCGGGTTCACATCCATCCAGGTGCCCTTGGCACGGTCGAACGGCGGTGTGGCCACACGCACGTTGAGCATGATGACGTTCCCCTCGGCGGGATAATTAGCCATGGAATAAGCACGCACAGTCTCCTCATCGTTCCTGGCAACCAGATCCCACATCTTTAACTTGTCCCACTCCGCTTTGTACTCCTCTTCAATGATAAAATCAGAATATTTGATCTGGCCATACTTGGGTACCCTGATCTGGATGTAGGAGCCAGGCTTGAAATCGAGCTTCTCCCCCTCCGGCAGCTTCACCACGAACTCCTTGATGAACGATGCCACATTGCGGTTGGAGACCACCTCACACTCCCACTCCTTGATGCCGAACACCTCTTCGGGAACGATGATCTTCATATCCTCCTTCACCTTCAACTGGCAGCTCAGTCGCCAGTTGTTCAGCTGCTCCTTACGGCTGAAGTGACCCTTCTCGGTGGGGAGAATCTCTCCTCCCCCCTCAAGCACACGGCAACGGCACTGGCCGCAGGTACCTCCACCACCACAGGCAGAAGAGAGGTAGATGTCCTGCGATTGCAGGGTGGTGAGCAGCGTGTTTCCCATCGGCACCTCCAGCTCTTTTTCTTCGTTCACGATGATCTTCACGTTGCCCGTGGGCATCAGTTTTGCCTTTGCTACCAGGATGATCACTACCAGGACCAGAATGACCAGCAGGAATACGATGACACTCGCCCATATGGTCAATCCGCCCGCGCTCAATAATACACTCATACTATTTTATTTATTCTGTTGCTATCTGTTGATGATTAAATATTGATTCCGGAGAAGCTCATGAAGCCGATGGCCATCAGTGCCGTCACAATAAAGGTGATGCCCAATCCCTTGAGCGGCTTGGGTACATGCGAATACTCCAGCTTCTCGCGAATGGCAGCCAGCCCCACGATGGCCAGCAGCCAGCCGATACCGGAACCAAAGCCGTAGGCAGTAGCCATACCAATATTGGCAAATTGGCGCTGCTGCATGAACAGTGACCCACCAAGGATGGAACAGTTCACGGCGATCAGCGGCAGGAAGATACCGAGTGAGGCATAGAGTGAGGGACTGAATCGCTCAATGATCATCTCCACCAGCTGCACAATGGAAGCGATGATGGCGATGAAGATCAGCAGGCTGAAGACACTCAGGTCCACATCCGCAAACTCCTCACCCAGCCAGGAGAGCGCACCTGCTTTGAGCACATAGTTTTCGAGCAGAAAGTTGACAGGTACCGTGATCACCAGTACGAAGGTAACGGCAATACCGAGTCCCAGGGCTGTTTTCACATTCCTCGACACCGCCAGGAAGGAGCACATCCCAAGAAAATATGCGAATATCATGTTGTCGACAAAGATCGACCGGACAATCAGACTAATTGCATCCATATTTGTAGTCGTTTTTCAGTTTCTGTTAATTGGTTTCCTCCTGCAATTCCTTGTTGCGGGACCTGTGTACCCAGATGATCACTGCCACCAGGATCAG
>DPAC01000080.1:2273-5815 GCA_003517675.1 Porphyromonadaceae bacterium
CCCAGCAGCTCACCCGATCCCAGCAGCTCACGGAAGAAGCCCACCGCCACCAGAATCCAGCCATACCCCAGTCCATTGCCAATGCCGTCGAGGAAGGAGGGCCAGGGACCGTTGCCCAGGGCAAACGCCTCAAGGCGTCCCATCAGGATACAGTTGGTCACGATCAGCCCCACAAAGACCGAAAGCTGTTTATTTACATCATAGGCGAACGCTTTCAACACCTCACTCACGATCGTCACCAGCGTAGCCACGACCACCAGCTGTACGATGATACGGATACGGTTGGGAATGGTCTTGCGCAGCAACGAGATGATCACATTGGCCGCAGCCAGCACCAGCGTCACGGCTACAGCCATCACCAGTGAGGGCTCCAGCTTAGAGGTGACCGCCAGCGCAGAGCAGATACCGAGCACCTGCACGATCACAGGGTTGTTCTTATTCAACGGTCCCAGCAGAGCCGCTTTTGTTTTTGTCGATAATCCCATATTCTTATACTTTTATGTTGACTGACCTCATTGGGCAGCATTCAGGTTCATCAAAAATTTACTGTATTTTCCCACGCTGTTGAGCAACATGGCATCCACCCCCTTGCTGGTGATGGTACCACCGGAGATGCCGTCCACATAATCACGGCCGGCAGCTGTCTGACCAGACTTCACCACCGCTACGGAGCGGAAGCTCCCCTCCTTGATCAGCTCCTTACCGGTAAACTGCTTACGAAAAGAGGGTGTCGCAATCTCGGCTCCCAGCCCCGGGGTCTCGCCCTGGTGACCGAACTCAGCACCGTAGATGGTGCTGCCATCAGCCTCCACAGCCAGGTATCCCCAAATGGGTCCCCACAGTCCGGTACCCTGCATCGGGATGATATACTTTACCGAACCATCCACCTCCGCTTCATATACCGGCAGCCCCGCGGCACGCTCATCATCCAGCTCGGTGGAGAAAGCGGGATCATTGGGGGAGGTACCCTCGCTACCCTCCACCTTCTCACCCTCGAGGGTAATCAGGTAGGCATTCTTCACCAATTCATCATATTTCTGCTGCGCTTCGGCAGGAGAGACATCCATGTTAAGCGAACGCAGTATCTGTTGCATCTTGTCGATGTTCACATTGGCGGTCTGTCTCTCACTCAGTGCCTGATGGGTAAAGGCAAGCCCCAGCGCGACAATGATCACCATTACTGCTGCGTATATGATTGTGTATCCACTGTTTTCTCTGTTCATATCGTTTGATTTATGCAATCTTGATGCTTATTCTGTTACAGTCGTTATGCCATTTGCGACACAGCCGCGGCACGTTTCAACCGCCGTTTGATGTTGGCATCGATCACGTAGAAGTCGATGAGCGGTGCAAAGGCATTCATCAGCAGGATCGCCAGCATCATCCCCTCCGGGTAGCCGGGGTTGAAGACGCGGATGGTGATCGCCATCAGTCCAATCAGAAAGCCGTAAATCCATTTACCTCTCTCCGTACGGGCCGATGTCACCGGGTCGGTAGCCATGAAGACGGCACCAAAAGCAAATCCTCCCAGCAGGAAGTGATAGTAGAGAGGCATCTCCATGATGACATTCTGTGCAAAAGTGTTGACCAGCAACACACCCACAGCACCGCCCACAAAGACCGAGAGCATGGTCTTCCAGCTGCCCACGCCGGTGGCAATCAGGATCAGCGCCCCCAGGAGGATGGCAAAAGTTGAGACCTCACCCACCGAGCCGGGGATGAAGCCGAAGAACATATCACTGATGGAAAGGGGATCACCCGTGATGCCATGGAAAGTGAACTCACTGAAGCTGCCTGCCTCGGTGGTGGCAATCTGTCCCAGCGGTGTGGCACCAGAGTAGCCATCAATCACACTCCCCTTACCCATGCCAAAGGTATCAGCCGTGCGCACCCATACCTGGTCGCCCGACATCTTGGAGGGATAAGAAAAGAAGAGAAAAGCACGAACAATGAGTGCCACATTGAAGATGTTGTAACCTGTACCGCCAAACACCTCCTTGGCAAAGATAACTGAGAAGGCCGTGGCCACGGCCACCATCCAGAGGGGCGTGTCGATGGGCACGATCATCGGGATCAACATCCCGGAGACCAGAAAACCCTCGGCCACCTCTTCTTTTTTCACCTGCGCCATGGCAAACTCAATGCCGAGACCCACCACGTAGGAGACCACGATAAGCGGCAACATGGCAATCAGGCCGAAAAGAAATTTGTTGAGCAGCGACACCTCCTGGCCGATGGCCATATAGTGTTGCAGTCCCACGTTGTACATGCCCACCAGCAGTGCCGGTATCAGGGCCACGATCACGATGATCATGGTACGCTTCGAGTCGCGCGCATCGTGAATGTGTACGCCTCTTTTGGAAGTAGTGTTGGGGACAAACAGAAACGTCTCAAACGCATCGTAAGTGGAATAGAGCCAATGCAGCTTCCCCCCCTCTTCAAAATTGGGCTTTATCTTATCAAGATAGTTTCTTAACGCTTTCAAAGTGCTATGTTTTAGTAGTTATTATTCAAATGATCCCGCTCTTCCGTTACTCCATCTCCTTGCGGAGCAGATCAAGGCCGCTGCGTACGATGTGTTGCAACTCCAGCTTCGAGGTGTCAACAAACTCGCAGAGCGCGAAATCTTCGGGGGCTACCTCGTAGATACCCAGCGCCTCCATCTTGTCGATGTTGAAGGCGATGATCGCCTTGATCAGCTGCTCAGGGTAAATATCCATGGGGAACACCTTGTCATACTCGTTGGAGACGATGATGGCACGGCGACCGCCCAGCAGTCGTGCATCCAGGCGATAGGCTTTTTTCAACCGGGGATAGGTGCAACCGGCGCTGTAGCGCCTGGGGGAGAGCGATGCCCAGCCGAGAGCCTCATGCACGTCGTCACCCTCAGGAATCACCGTCACCTGCGAATGGCCGGCACGCAGCACCCCATCCGCATCGATCTTCACACCGGTCAGCGGGTTGCCGCTGATGTAACGCAGCGAGATCCCTTCGGTCACGTTGTTCTGGAAGAGCTGCTTCAGCTGGGTACCGATCACCATCTTCCAGTAGCCGGTCTGCTTCACCTCCGAGCCGGCAAGGGCTACGGTACGTGTCAGGTCCACGATACCCTTGTTGAAGAGGCGGCCAATGATGGCCACATCCAAAGCGTTGAGGGTCCAGACCGTCTCGCCGCGGTTCACCGGCTTCAGGTGGTTGATCTGCACACCCACGTTGCCTGCCGGATGAGGGCCGTCGAACTCGGTGATGACCACGTTCTTCGCGTCACGCAACCCCTTGTTGCTGCTCTTCGGGCTGATGGAGAGATAGACCTTTCCGGCAGTCAGCTTCAACAGTGCGTCGAACCCGGCCTGCAGGTCTGCCTCCTGCCCCTGCAGGATAAAATCGTAATTTGGAGCCAACGGCGCCGTATCGAAGCCCGTGACAAAGATGTCACGGGGAGTCTTACCGGGTGCAGCCACCACATCATAGGGGCGCTGTCTGATCAGGAACCAGATGCCGGCATCCAGGATCGACTGTTTCACCTCTTCAGCAGAGAGGTC
>DPAC01000133.1 GCA_003517675.1 Porphyromonadaceae bacterium
TACGATTTTGCCGACGTTATCATCTTAGGGAGTAAACACTATGCACAAGAACAGGTAAAGGAAGAAATAGCAAAAGCCAGTAAGATTATCGATGATCAACATGAGGATTGGGAAAAGAAAATTATCGAAGCGGAAAACTATGCTTTTTTTAATGGAGCTATCCGGTTTTTATTTACTGATGAAAATGGAAATTATGATTGGAAGAGATTTGATGTTAAATTTGATAAGGCAAAAAAATATTTTGATGTTGATGGCGTAAGTAATGATTATAAGAAAGATGCAATTTTATTGCGCTCACTAATATATCATTTTACTAATTGGGGCCAATTTTGGGGAATCACCTATGACCACAAGGCTTCCAGCTGGAAAAACATTCTGACAAAGAAAGAAATTATTTATCCAATAAACAAAATTTTGACGGAGGATCTTGATTTGAATAAATTTAAAAACGAATCTCAATTAACTAATCTTGAAGCTAATTGGGAGGAAAAACAGAAATCTGTTCATGAGGACTTATATCAAACAAATTTATTATCAGAAATTACAGAAGGCTGTTCGCTAAAATGGAGAAATTCCCAATATGCTATCTACCCAGATTATAAAAGAATTCCTATTGTAATAGGGAATAAACGAAATAAAATACTGTCTCATTTTTTAGAAACAGGTAGAATATCCTGTGATATGAGAGTTAAAAATGACTGCAATTTCTTTTTGGGATGGGATATATTTTTCGAATACAATGGTCAAAAGTTTTTATGGAATACCGATGAAAACATATACCTTGTAAATAAGGATGGAGAGCATATGAAAGATAAATCTGATAAAAACATTTGTATCCCTACTGAAGGGGTGAATGAAAATAATTTTTTAGAAAAATTAGAGGAGCTGGCAAAATCAGTCACTCCTTGACGCGATACTTATCGTGTTTTCTCTCAAAAACAATTCGTAAAATACTTGGGTTTATTTTGACGAAATTTCAGAATAACAAGCTTGCCAGCAGGGTAAATAGCAGTCCGGTGACGGCGATGATCGATTCCATGACCGTCCAGCTCTGCAGCGTCTGCTTCTCGTTCATTCCCAGATATTTTCCGACCAGCCAGAAGCCGCTGTCGTTCACATGCGACAGCAGGGTGGCTCCCGAGGAGATGGCGATCACCACCAGCGCCCGCTGCGGATCATTCAGCCCGAACAGTCCGATGACGGGAGCCATGATCCCCGCGGCGGTGATCATGGCCACGGTCGCTGATCCCTGCGTTACCCTCACCACTGCCGCGAGGACCCATGCCAGCAAGATGGGAGAGAGCGATGAACCAGCCATCGACTCGGCCATCATCTGTCCCATCCCGCTGTCGATTAGCACCTGCTTGAGTACGCCACCGGCTCCGGTGATCAGGATGATGATGCCGGCGGGTCCAAGGGCTTTCGTACTGAGATCGAGTATTTCCTGTTTCCTCATCCCCCTTCTGATGCAGAGGAAATAGATCGCTGCCAATGTAGCGATAATCAGCGCTGTGAAAGGATGTCCGATAAACCCGATGATGTTGGTCCAGACAGACTGGCGGATCCACTCCTTCGATACAGCCAGACCGGTGACAGTGTTCAACAGAATGAGAATGAGAGGAATAAAGATCATCACAGCAATGGTGGTGAAGGAAGGTAGTTCTTTCTCCTCTGTTTCCTCCATACTCTTATCGAAATCGAAGGGTGGTGCAAGATAGATTTTCTTGGAGATATAGGCACCAAATAAGGGTCCGGCGATGATGGCAACAGGAATGCCCAGAATGGCTCCCAGAAGGATCACCCACCCCAGCTGGGCGTTGATGATGTCGGCCACAGCCACCGGCCCCGGCGTGGGAGGGATGAAACTGTGTGTCACCGCCAGACCGGCCAGCAGGGGTATGGCATAATAGAGCAGCGAACGCTTCGTATCGCGTGCCAGTGCATAGACGATTGGTACAAGGATGATGAAGCCCACATCAAAGAAAACAGGGATTGCCACCAGAAAACCGGTGAGGGTCATTGCCCATGGAGCCCGTTTAATGCCAAATTTTTGAATCAGGTGGCGCGCCAGCGACTCTGCCCCACCCGAGCTCTCCAACATCTGCCCGAAGATGGCTCCCAGTCCCACGACCGTGGCCACGAAACCGAGTGTACCGCCCATCCCCTCCTGAATAGCGGCGAGCACACCATCCAGTGGCATCCCGGCAACGATGCCCACGTAGATGGCAGTGATCAACAACGCGATAAATGCGCTGATCTTCAGCCTGAGCACCATGAACAGCAAAAGGAGCACGGCCGAAACGAGGATAAAGAGAATGAAAGGTGTAGTCATCTGGGATAAATATTCATATGTTCAACTGCTCCCGGAACCCATGACCCATATAAGGACTAGATTAATCCAATCGCTGCAACTCGACTCTCCTGAAATCTACCGGATGTCCTTCACTCTGCAGGGATATGGTACCCTTGTACAACATCTTATCGCCTCCGTTCAGGTTAATCAGTCTGGCATAGGTTGCATCTCTTTCATCGAGTTGTGGCTGGTTGTACTGAAGCACCGTATCTCCGTTGATTACGTGATAGATCACTTCATTTCCTCTCACCTCCACTTCGGCGGTGATCCAGTCTTCACCATAGAAGAATTCAGA
This sequence comes from Porphyromonadaceae bacterium, assembly GCA_003517675.1. Taxonomy (GTDB): domain Bacteria; phylum Bacteroidota; class Bacteroidia; order Bacteroidales; family Dysgonomonadaceae; genus Proteiniphilum. The sequence goes on from DPAC01000133.1 coordinate 2,649, forward strand.
TGAGGAGTTGGTACAATGGTCAAGGATCAGTTCCTGGTTCATCACGATATTTGTACCCGGGGTACATACATTCATATTGGTACGCTCTACCAGTGAATCGCTGCCCAGCAGCTGTACCTCAATCGATGTGGGAAAATCCTGATCTCTCTCCATGGATTCGGGGGTCTGTCCGTGGATCATTATTCCTGAATTCTTATAGGCCCATTCCGGTGCCCCGGGACATTGCTCTCCCACAATCCGGTACTCAACACGAAGTTTGTAGTTCGAAAGCTCCTCCTGATAAAAAAGATGGCCGAACCTGTTTCTTAAAGAATCATACGCATCGTAACGCACCTTGATCATTCCATCCTCCACCCGAAAGGTGTTGCCGAAATTATCACCTGCTTCATACCCGGTGATCTTCGGTGTCCATCCGGTTAAATCTTCACCGTTAAAGAGCTGAATCCACTCTTCACCCGTTTTTTTCTGCTGGTTGCAGGAGGTCAAAACAAAAACCATTGTTATGAGACCCGTTAAAATCCATCCTTTTTTCATAAATTTCTTTTATATTTTATCAATTCTGTTGAAGGTTACACTGCCGCGAAGCGTTTTTTTCACTTGGCAGCAACACTACCGCAAAAATTTGTTCAAATGCAATCACCACAAAGATAATTATTTATTTGAGATCCTTAACAAACTCAGAATTTCCATTTACAACTGAACAAAAAGCGAACGTAATCTTATATTTATTTACATTGGTTTCCGGTAAAAAACATTCGCTAACTAATCTCTGTCTTTTTAGGTTTTGTCAATTATTTTACTTCGAAAGGTATCTCTAATGATAGTGCAATATTTCTGCCTTGATTATAAAAATTCAACGGTTTCAATGTTGAAAGATGGTCAAAATATTGTATATCGAATATGTTATTAGCAGATATGCCCCAACTCAAAGATTGCTTTAGCAGCTTTATTTCAGCATAAACACTCAAATTTACCAGTGTATAACCGTCAGTTGCCGTCTCATAAGGAGATAGATTGTTTTGAGGGAAAGCAGTCAGAGCCGAAATTTTTATATTGGGGCTCTTTAAAAAACCCCACTTTTCTCTTTCTGCGCGTATTTCATACCGTATCTTATGAGCCGGAATAAATGGCAGAAAATCACCATTCTTTTGTTTCCCTATAACTGACGAATAGGTACCTTCTACATGTAACCAAGGCAAAGATGCAGGGTGAAAATGGATCCCGGCTTCACCGCCATACAGCAATGCGTTTGTCTGGGAAAAACGATAGATGGCCGTACCATCCGTCGTATTCTCCGGTGTTGGTGATATATAGATGTAGTCGTTAATTTGATTCCGAAAAGCTGCGAAATCAAACGATAAGTATTTGCCATGATAATGGAGACTGACATCTGTTTCAAGAGCGTTTTCCGGAGATAATTCTTCATTTCCAATTTCAAATCTATTGCCATGCATTCCATTTGAAGTAAGCTCCGATAAATTGGGCACACGGAATGCTTTGGCAATATTCAGCCTCAGCATGATTTTTTCAGCGGGTCGATAGGTAGCTCCGATTGAACCGTTTAGGTTCGAAAAGTTTTTCTTTACCGGTGCATGATAACTATCTGTCCCCTCAGTTCCTAAAGCATATGTTTCAGTTTTATACAGATCGTACCTTAAACCACCTTGTATTTTCAGCATATTGTTTACTGAATAATGTGCCATTCCCAAAAAACCGATATTATCGATATTGGCATCCGGTAAAAATTGAGAGGCCCGGTTGTTCTGGTTTCGATTTCTTTGCGACATACCCTGTAAACCCATGATATATTCGAAAGCTTCGCCTGACGAGAAATATAATTTCGACTCGTAGGTCACCGTGTTCAGATTCATCTCTACAAAAGGAACGTCCATCGTCGTATGGAGTTTCCTCAATGCATTTTGGTAAGCGGCATTGACATCCCATTTGATTTGCCCTAAATAGAACCGGTTTTGTGATGAAATCAATTGGTGTTCCAGATCCTGAAACCAAATTCCATTTTTTCGACCTCGTTCGGTAATTAAAGGCTTTACAGCCGGAACAGTCATCCCTAGATCTTGCTTGAAGTAATCGTAGAAAAGTTTAAAAGTTCCAATCTTTCCCGTATATCCGCTATTGGCATTGAAAGTCCTTTCTTTGAACCGGGAATTGGGAACATAAGCACCACCCCCTTGTAAATAATCGGCATGGGTTTTATTCCCCAGTCGAAAGCCGCCAAAAAGATTTTTCGAAGCTCCTTTCAGGCCGATACTATTGTGCATGCCAAGTGTATTGGAATGCAATTGCATTCGGTAGTCGCCAACTATTTTACCGACCGGTGCCGGCCTTTCTTTAATGAAATTTATCACTCCGCCTATCGCATCTGAGCCATAAAGCAATGAAGCCGGACCCTTAACAACTTCAACTCTTTCCAGATCGTTACCATCTATGCCTAATGGGTGGTCTTCACTGAATTGATAGTTTTCAATCCGTACACCGTTGTTCATAACCAAAACGTCATTCATCGATAGTCCGCGAATTACCGGTTTCGAAACACCCGGACCTTTGGATATCATATCAACACCCGGGACTTTGGTTAATGATTCCATAAAATCAGGGGTACCAGACAATGCTATATCCTTGCTTCTCAACAGGTCAATCTTTACCGCATTTTCATGTTGAGAACTCACGTATCCCCCGGTAATTACCACTTCCTGCGATTGGATAATTGCTTCTGACAACACCGCATCCACTATATTGACAGCTTGTGCAACTTCAATTGTTTTGATTTCTGTGTTATACCCGATATATGAAAATTGCAGGCTGATTTTTCCGGTCGGGACATTGGTAAACAGATAATGACCAGCCTGATCAGTGATTGTCCCTTTATTCAGTTCCGGAATGAAAACGGAGGCCCCGATCAAAGGCTCATTTTTTGCATCGAGAACGTTCCCTTTTATTTGATTTTGAGCGTTTACTTTTACAAAAAGAATACACACAAAGAAAATGAAAATGATTTTCTTCATTTTATTACGTTTTTTAAATAATGCAAATAAGTTAACTACAACCATTTGGATGTAATCGATCTTTTTGCTTGTCCCGGAGGGGCACGTAATAAAAATGAATAGTCAAACTTTTTACCACAATATTCAGAATTGTAGTTATCAATATATACTACACGATGAATCAGATTTTGTGTAGCAGGCGAATGATTCTGGTCTGAAAAAAATGATAGTTCAAAGTCTGGAATCGGGCATTTTTCATGATATTTATGGAAATGCTTTTCGTTTATTGCCCAACAATGAAAATGGTCATGATGGTGAAAAAGCCCGTCGAACAGCTTAATCGTCATTGGCAATAATAGAATAACTACCAATGAGATCGATAAAGTTTTTTTTAGTTTTCTATTCACCATAACCCCATTTAAGAAACGAAACGGATCGTATCATTGCACAAAAACAAACAAAAGTACAACAATAAACCCGGAAAGCATGATCCAAAATCCCCGTTTATAAAAACCGTTTTTCCCATTTACCAGTACCAATCCTGAGATTGCCGGGAAAGACAAGACAAAAACGTATATGGTTGCACCTTCTTTTTATTCCAACTCATACCGATCCGCTTCAATGGTATAATTGGTGTAATACCGGATATCTCCGTTTGTAAGTTGCTGATGTATATTTTGGATAAAAGCCAGTTCTTCTTTGTAATGATCGGTATTTTCCTCCCCTTTGTGGCTTTCTTTCATTTTCTCTTCCCACTGTCTCACCAGCTCTTCATCCATCACAACAGGGATCAAAGTCCCGGTTACTTTTGCTTTTTTCCCTAAAATAGAGGCATCAATTGATGGAAATTGATCCCCCAACTCAATTTTCAACTCCTGCTTGCCGGCATCATCAATGATCTTAAAACGTTTCCAGGTATGTTTACAAACATGTTCAACAACCCCCTCCACAGAAACGGTTTTGTTTGCCAACGATTCCCCTTGTTCAAAAATATCGGTCACGGAGAGATAGCCTGTTGCCTGTGCCGACTCTTCGGTCGTACTCCTTTGCTTGTTACCCGTTTGATTGCACGCATTTACAGAAAATATGAGCGCTGTAATCAGGATAATAGAATAGATTTTCTTCATAATGGAATAATCTTAAAAATGAAAGGATAATAATATTTTTAAATTTCTGCCCATTGCCGGGATATAGGAGCCGAAAGGCTGATAAGATGCATCGAAGATATTGGCTACAATAAGGCGCAGTTTCGGATAACCCGGCAAAGAGTTTGAGTTTAAGCCAACAGCCAGATTAAAGACGGTATGCGGGTCGGAAGGAACATATCCCCAGGGGCCTCCCTCCGTACCCTCCGGTATTTGAGCAATTCGGTTTTGAGCCGCAGCATACTCGCTATCAAGTTTTATGAAATATCCGGTGATCCATTTCTGATTGACCAACCCCCGATAATTTAATTCAATATTTGCTTTAAACGGTGGAATGCCAAACAAGGGGAAATCACCTCCTTCCGACAGATCCACCCCATACACATAAGCAGTGCCTACTCCAAGATGGAGTGAATTGGAAGGTCTCAACACATTATTGAATTGATATGCCGCCGACAACTCGCCTCCCATTAATTTGGCATCGGTATTATTTAAGGTGAAATCAATATCCTGCTCTTGCGCAGGAGCTTCATTGATAAAATCATCCAAGATATTATAAAAAAAAGCAATATCGTATTGTAATTTTTTCCGGAACGCTCTGCCACGCACCCCGAAATCAAAGTTCCTGCTATATTCGGGTTTTAAATCAGGATTCCCCTCTTTTATTCCTTTGCAACTGATTACCCGGGTGAACATTTCTTCAGCTGTGGGCATCCGAAAAGCTCTTCCTGCATTCAGTGAGAGATGAGTAGCCTCGTTTGGCGAATAAACCAGCCCTGTGTTTCCGCTGAATGTATTCCTGTTTTCATTCCGTCCGTCAGAAGCATCATCTTTACCTTCCAGCACAGTGGCTTTATCGAAACGAATTCCGGAAACAACCTGCCACTTTTGCCCCATCTTCCATTCATCATTGACAAACAATCCGAAATTTTGTTGGCCTGCATGCTTTGATCCTGTAATTTCTCCATGGGTATCGTTATAGAAATCAAATATCTCAGAAGGATTGTCCAGGCGAAACCAATAACCATCCATCCCCGTAGTCACTTTATTGGTTTTAGACAGGTTCAAAAGGGTGTAAAAACGACCCCCGCCGTACTGATTCTTGTAATGCACCAAATCAAGTGTCGATAAGGCCCCGCTAACAGTACTGTATTTATATTGATAATAATCGCGCCAGCCATTATCATAATACAAGTTTACGTTTACCGATTCAACGAATCTTTTTGAATGATAGCTGTAAGCAATATCGGCATGGAGATTTTCTTCTTCGTTACGCACTTGCGTAAAACGTTTGGTCGGGCCGTTAAAACCACGCGGTTTTCCCCAATCACCGTAATGGTAGTTGGCATTGACAGTCACTTTGTGCGCATCGGAGAACTTATAGCCGGTATTGATTGAGAAATCGCGATCTTCCACGTCACTGTTTTCAGCTACCTCCCCGTCACCATACACCATTTCTTCTGTTTTCCGGTATTTCCCGTGAATGGATATCCCATATTTCTCTCGTTTATGGCAAAGATTAACCAATTCTAATAATTCGTTGTTGTTACTGCCATAACCCGAATGCAACTGAACACTGTTCTGGTGATCGTCAAAAGGCTCACCACTGATCATATTGATGATTCCCGAAATTGCCCCGCTACCGTAAATAACCGAACCGGGACCTTTTATGATTTCCACTCTCCGGCTATCGTAAATATTCAAATCCTGACCAAAATAACCTCCGGGAAACGTGCCGATCCGCCTGTTCCCATCTTTCATTATGATCAAACGGTTGGAATTCAACCCCCGTAAAATAATGGGAGAATGGTACTCCCAGACTTGTGTAAACCCGGGAGTGTGATAAAGCATATCCGTTATATTCGAATGCATATTATCCAGAATTTCCCTGTGAGATATGACTCCCGCAGCTTGTGTAAGTTTTTCCAGGGGTTGTTCGTACAACCCCGCAGAAATCACCACATCCGATAAATGAATCTCTTTCGGGGTCAGATAAATAATCATATTGTCGGAAAACAAACTGTCATTCATAACAATTTCTTTTTTCTGATAATTGATATGGCTTACGATGATAACTGTCTGTTTTTCCGTGGTAATATTGATTTTAAAGCGGCCCTGGGCATCCGTTGTTGTTCCAGCGGGTGCATTCTTTATAGAAATATTGGCAAAACCAACCGGTGAGTGATTGATTTCATCCACAACTAAACCTGTCATTTCACGACGGTCTTGCGCATTGATTATACCAGAAAAAAGAAAAAAAATGAATTCGAAAAAAAGAATCCAAATCACAACCCTATGCAAAGTGCTCATTTTTATTATTTTAATATGGATCTATCCGTTATTCTCCATGACCGGATAGCTCAGAAATTTGTTGAATTATTTGTCCCACCTTTGTCTACTCTATACTCAAAGTTAAAACCCACAGCACCCGGATTTCGACTGGCACAGATCAGATATGGTGACGTTAAACTGACAAATTGATCTTCTTTATTTTCAGGGTCATCGTTCTCCTCCTTCTCACAAGAGGTAAACAAAACAGTCCATAACAATCCCACTACAAGTATAGAAAAAGGACTCTTCCTCGTTTTCATATTTCCTCCATTTTGTTCGTAAAATAAAGGGCAAAGTAATGAAAAAGAGAAAAGCCCAACAATCGCTAAAAGTGATGAAATATTCCCTGTTTTTCTCACTGATATTGGGGATGAGAAAATCTATTCGAGCGATATAATACCCTTTGAAACAGCATACACCGTAAGACCGGCCAAACTACGGATACCGGTCTTATCCATGATATTCCGACGATGCGTGTTGACTGTATGAATACTGACATTTAACTTATCAGCTATTTCTTTGTTGGATAGTCCTTTAGATAACCATTTCAATACGACTGTTTCTCGTTTCGACAAATGCTCATCGTGCAAAGAATCAGACGATTTATTATTGCAAATCCTATTGATTTTCCGTATGATGGCTGTCGTATCTTCCGTAATCTGAAAAGTTGCATCGAAAAGTTTAAGCGTGGCATTATCAAAGAAACAATAGATGATACCCACCCAGTGAATATCATTGTATTGTTTTTTGATCCTGATGAATTCACTCACCCTGTTCTGCACAAGAGCAGGATTAATCAAAACCACCGATATATTTTTAATGGATGTCAGCTCTTTTATTTCAGATAAGGTATGAATATGGAAAAAAGCATATCCATATTCCGACTTTGAAATTGATGCATACAATCCTTCGTATACAATTTTCGATGGTTCCAGTACAACAATATTTTTTCTGCACTTATCCATTCTTTCCTTGTTCGATTTTCTCTATCAACGGAACCAATATCTTTTCTTCAATCACAGAATGAATTTTCAGGTCGAATTCAAGGCCGAACAAAGTGTCTAAAAATTTACGCATGATGTTTAAATCACTTTTAATCTTGATGTGCTTAAGAAGCAAATTCTTTAAGTCAGTCAATTTCGTTTCTATATCGGTGTGATGATTCTGATACTCACGTGCAGAAAAAGAATTTTGCTGATAAGATGCATGATCATCAAGAAGGCTACAAAAATAAGGGAAAGCTATATCATCTTCATATTTAAAATGCTCCAAAACCTCCTCAAAATATTCATTGAAAAACTGCTCTATCAAGAAAATATCCTTGTTGCTTTGGTTGTTTTTAATTTTCCCCAGGTAATATTTCAATTCCGGGTATTTATCATCCAGAAAAAAAGAGTGATTACTCTTCAGAAATGATATAATTGAATGAATGTCATCTATCTTATCTATTTCATGATGTGACGGGAAGAATCCGTTGTATAGATTTGCAATTACCATAAAGACATTCAGATTAATATGATATTCCTCACATAATTGTTTAACCGTCAAATTATCAACAGAGAAATCGATATGAAAATGTTGTAAACAGAGTAACAATGAGTAATTTTCATTGATAAGGTCAATCATTTTTTTATCCTTGGTAATATAAGAATTTTGTGGTTTATACATTTTTTAAAGTAGAATAACAGAAATCAATATTTATTTTAGCAGAACAATAGAACTGAACCCCATTAGTCAGATAAAAAACTTTTGGGGTTCAGTTCAACATGAAATACGCCTTCTCAATTTCAGCTCAAATCTCTCTGTCAACTTTTCAACAGCGCATTTTCGATGGATTCTTTTGAAAGCTTTTTCGTGCAGAAAAACCAATCGTAACAGTGCATATCTTCTTCTTTTGTCTCCATACGCTCTTTAGCCGTGCCACAAGAACCGGCTGTGGGTACAATTACATCATCTCCCGGACGCCAGTCGGCAGGAAGAGCCACACCAAATTCATCGGCTGTCTGCAAACCGAGAAGAATGCGTTTCAACTCATCGAAATTACGCCCCAGTGACAGTGGGTAGTAGATAATGGTACGGATAATGCCTTTGGGATCTACAAAAAAGACGGCACGAACAGCCTGAGTTGAGTTTTCGTTGGGCTGAATCATTCCATACTTTTTCGCAACTTCCATCGTGATATCTTCAATCAGCGGGAAGGTAACTTCCACCTCTTTCATCCCTTTGTACTCAATTTTTTCCTTGATGGTACGCAACCAGGCAATATGACTGTATAAACCGTCCACAGATAATCCGACCAGCTGGCAGTTCAGATTTTCGAAATCTTTCTGCATCGAAGCAAATGTCATGAACTCTGAAGTGCATACCGGCGTAAAATCAGCAGGATGACTAAATAGTATCTTCCATTTTCCAGCAAAGTCTTCTGGAAAATTAATAACGCCCTGCGTTGTTTTTGCTGTAAACGAAGGCGCTTTGTCGCCAATTCTTGGCATGGACGGGGTGTTTTCTTGATTTGTTTCCATTTTCAAATAATTTTAATGATTAATGATGTTAGTGTAAAGTTCGTCTTTTAATATTATAGATAAAAATGATATATAAATATCTAATATACGATATACCTATATTATAACCCCTTTAGAACTGATTCCTGCCTTAT
>DPAC01000105.1 GCA_003517675.1 Porphyromonadaceae bacterium
GTTTTCAAAGCATTTTCTCCCCTATTTTGGGAGCATGGTGCCAAAATATAGCGTGTCAGCAACCATTACCATTCGGCTTCTCCTGCAAGCTCCACCTGTGCCGACTTCATCGCCAGCTTCTTGGCATAGCCGATGAAGAAACCGGTAAAAAGCAGGTTGAGACACATTGCCAACACAGAGATAATCAGCAATACGCCACTCATTTGATAACCGATGGCAATGAAGAGCACCCCTGCACCCACCTCACCACGGGTAAACATCCCGATGGAGACGGCAAGCCGTTCACCCAGCTTCCTGTCGCGATAAAAGGCCAAGGGGAAGAGCTTGCCAAGATTGGAGATGATGGTCACGATGAACACATGCAATGCAATGGTTCCCCAGGGCAGCATCGGCAAATGTGAAATGTGCGAGGATGAGTTCTCAGCGACCTCCACAAAATCGATCCCCAGGAAGAGAGGCATGCTCAACCCTACAAGAACCATGAAGAGATATGAGATGGCGTCGGCTATCCGCAGCTCTGTTTTGTCCGGTTTCACTGAATGATCGGTTTTCATGATCACACCCAGAATAAAGGCCGGGAGAAGAATCTCGATATGAATGCCGCCATCCTTACCGTAAAAATGTGTTGAGATTAAGTAGATGCCATGAAACACAACAAAGAGAAGAACGGAGAAGAATAGAATCGCCTTCCAGTCGTGACGAAACCCATAGCTGTTCATCTTCTTCCATCCCAGCCAGATCAGGAGAACCGCCACTGCCAGGATCACAAACATCTGCCAACGCATGCCGATCATCAATATCTGAAGAGGGATCATCAACAGAATCGTATCCAGATCATCGAAGATGGCCAACACCTGCACCTTTTTGTAGACCCAGGTGTAACTCAGCCCTGCAGCCGCCAGCATGGTAAAGAGGATGCCAGCTGAAGTGGGTGCCGCATATCGGCTCAAGAGAAAAGTCTCTTTCCAGACATCAATGTTCTTCCAGATCTGCAGCTCCGGCGGGGCAACAGCAAAGATATAGTAAAGTGCCACCAGTATCCAGGGAATGGCGGCCGCACCCATCGCCACTAAATAGTCGACAGTATAGCTGCGCCACTGGTTCTTGTTGATCTCGAACTCACGTCCCACATTGATCATGATGAAGGCGAGCGAGATGTAGAGCAGACTGTCTGTCACCGACTTGAACGCCTCAAAGTTATCTCCCAGCAAATGGGGTACGATCTGCGATAAAATAAGACCTATAACCAGTAAAAGGGAAAAAAAATAGACTTTTCTCATCCCGCAAATGTTATGGGTAAGTGTGTGATAATCCTTAGAAAAACCTAATAACGAATCCGGATACAAAGTTACAAAAAGATAACTTTTTTTCACCAACTAAGGTTGTTAAATAATCTTTTTGTCACAACTTCTGTGCAAACGGTCAGTTGATGATCTGGAAAGTACCATTCTGCAGGTCAATCACCCGGTAGATTTGAAGCGGTTCGGTAGCAGGTCCCGACTCGGGGGTTCCCAATCCAAAAATTGTCCTGAAGATTGAGCCACAGTGAGAACACCTCGCTGTTCCATTGCGATCCGGTTCCACGCGTACATCTTTACTGTCTTCAAAGGGACAACAGCAATCATAGGCATAAAGCATGCCATCAGCTCCGGTGACCACCAAAAGTCCGGCGTAGCCCATCCGGTCATCATTCCGCCGGCGATCCTCTTCGGTATAAACTTTGAATGCCAACGGATTGTTCAATTCATGATCAACCCCATTGAGGTTGATCATGAAGTTGACCCTCGCATAGGGTATGGTGTTGCGATAGGGCTCCTCACCACAGGAGAGACCCATCCACAAAAGAAGAAAAGTGGCAAAAAGTTTTTTAGTCATCCCCACATATTCGATTTCATCAAGCTACCTGTTGCTATTCCAATGTAGCACCATCGAGAATCTCATCAATCAGCAAGAGTTCATCTTGTGTAAAAGCAAGATTTTCGAGTGCTTTCAGGTTATCTTTCAGCTGACCCACATTGCGTGATCCGACTATAAGAGAGGTGACCCGCTCATCACGCAGTACCCATGCCAACGCCATCTCAGCCATGGTCTGACCGCGTTGCACGGCGAGTTCGTTTAATTGCTTCACTTTGTCTACAAGCATCGGCGTAACCTGTTCTCTCTGCAAAAATCCGGCAGGATCGGCAGCACGGGAATGAGCAGGAATACCGTGGAGATATTTATCGGTGAGTATCCCCTGCGCCAAGGGCGAAAAGGCGATAAATCCCGATCCGTATTCGGCGGTGATATTCAGGATCTCTTCTTCCGGCTTGCGGTTGAACATGCTGTACTTATCCTGAAAAATGAGGCAGGGAACATCTCTTTCTTTCAGGTAAGTCATTGCTTCCCGGGCCTGACGGGGGGGATATTTTGAAATCCCGATGTAGAGCGCCTTGCCTTGACGCACAATATCCACCAAAGCCTGCATGGTCTCTTCCACAGGAGTATCCGGATCGTACCGGTGCGAATAAAAGATATCGAAGTATTCCAGTCCGGTACGTTTCAGGCTCTGATTGATGCTTGCCATGAGGTATTTCCGCGATGAGCCGTCGCCATAGGGGCCCTCCCACATCAGATGCCCTGCTTTAGAAGAGATGATCATCTCATCGCGATGAGAGGAGAGATGCTCTTTCAGAATCCGGCCGAAATT
>DPAC01000155.1:0-13494 GCA_003517675.1 Porphyromonadaceae bacterium
CATTCACTTTCCCCATTAATTGGCATTAACTCATCATTTCCAAATGTCTTGCAATCTCTGCAACGAATATGATTTTCTATTCCTCCGATTAACTTGTAACAACGTCTGCAACGAAACCATTCCCTATCGAACTGCACATTACCACCCTCAATATTGATCATGTTTCCTTCCACCAAAGCCTTTGCAATCGTTTTACGGGCCTGCTCGTAGATGCGCGTCAATGTGGGCCGGGAAACATTCATCTGTTCCGCTGCCTGTTCCTGATGCAATCCCTTGTAGTCCAATAAACGGATTGCCTCATATTCATCATATAACAGTGTATCCTTTTTCAGCATTTTTCGCGGAATGCCAAACGGTTTGAAACCCTGCATGAGGGGGGGATTGGATATTTTTCTATTTTGTTTGGGACGAGGCATAATTTCAATTCATAATTAAAAGCCAGATTGAACTTGTTTAAAACCCAAAGTTATAAAAACAATTATATACTTATGCTCATTACCTGAAATTAATCTGATAAATGATTTTACAATTGAGACATTGGTCTGCTATTAATTCCTAAATTGCCGGATGTAAAATATTTCCGATTTATATGCGACCTTTTTTGTATATAGTTCTGATATAACATCGATTCCAAAACCGCCGGATCGGCCTGATTCTTTCTCAATAACTCTTGCATGGTATCTTCCCGAATAGGGTGTACAGTGCAAATGTTGACAAAGTCTTCAATGGCATTCCCTGTGAAACCGGTATCTGTTCCTTCAAAACCAAGAATCAATTCCGTGTTTACTCCTTTTTCTGAAAATATTTGAACTGCTTCATTGATAACCATTTCGTTAGGAGGCTGAACAAAACTCAAAGCCGGCGGCCTTGTAGGAATAGAAACACATCGAGTGTGTCATCGATACCACTACGCGATTTCAGCCTTACCCCATGAAATATTGCATCTAAAATAAGCATAATATTACTTTTATGCAATTTATTCTATCGCATTGTTCGTTTTGAAAAAAATAAATGTTATTATTGACACAATAATGAGACTTCAAATAACCTTATGAGAAATCTTCATATGCTCAACTGCTCCCGGAACCCATGACCTCTATCTGCAGGGAGGCTCATCATAATAACCACCCGATGGAGGAATAGCATGAATGATTCTTTTTTATTGATTGCTGGATAAAGTTATCAACACAAACCTGCAGGAACAAAAAGCCCGGGACATCTGTTCCGGGCTCTTCTCTTCATTTCCGGCAGTTGATCAGTTCGAATAGCTCTCTTTCACAAAAGCAGCGTCGTTCAAATAGTCGTAGCTTTCCTTCACGCCTTCGAAAGGTGTTCCGGTATATCTTTCCACTTCCACGACCATGTATTTGGCTCCGGCTTTCTCCACATTGTTGAAGATGCTTTCAAAATCCACCTTGCCGCTCTTTCCCAGCTCCAGTTCATCCTTGATATGGAGTAGCTCGAAACGTCCGGGATAGTTATTGAAATAGTCCACGGGATTCTTGCCGCCTTCGCCTAACCAGTAAACATCCATCTGGAAGAATACTTTGTCAGGATCGGTATGGGTAAGCATGTAATCGTACATCAGTTCCCCTTCAATTTCGTTGAATTCGAAATTGTGATTATGATATCCGAAACGGAGGCCGGCTGCATTACATTTCTCACCAATCTGGTTGAAGTAGTCACAGTATGCCTGCAGGTCGGCCAACGTCTTGGGGGTCGGTATCCAGGCAACGACCAGATATTTCATCCCGGCATCTTTATGTGCCTGAATAGCGGTATCCCACCATGCCCATGTCTCGTCCCAGTTGGTGTCGGATGCCGGCTCTGCAAGAGGCCTTCCGGCATGAGATGAAAGCACTTCCATACCGGCATCCTCGATCGACTTTTTGAATTCGGCAGGAGTCAACCCGTAGAACAGTCCATCGTTGTACCCGGCAGCTTCCACTCCGGTATAACCCATCTCGGCCACCTTGGCGATGGTACCGGCATAATCAGCCTTAATATCGTCGCGCACGGAGTATAACTGAAGGTAAATTTCTTTTTTTACCTCCGTGGGGGCTTCCTCTTTTTTCTGGCCCTGGTTGCAGCCGGAGAACAGGAACAAGCTGCCAAGAAGTGCAGCACTGAGTAACATTGAATGTTTTTTCATTTTATCCTTTTTGTTTGATGATTGTTATTCCAATACTTTCAACTTGATGTTCCTGAACCACACATCGTCGCCATGATCCTGCAGTCCGATATATCCTTCCTGATTTTCTCCTCCTGCATTCAGGAAGTTGGGCCAGTCTTTGAACTTGCTGTTGGCCACCATCTCTTTCCAGTCATCGGTCCACAGATGATATTCAACCACGTTCTCACCATTCTGCGAATGAACAACCGTTCCTTTATACACCATGATGCCACCGGTGTTCCATTCCCCTGCAGGCTTTGCATTCTGCGGAACAGCTGGCACCAGGTCATACAGTGAGGCCGACTGACGGTTGCCGTTCTTCCCTAATTTTGCATCCGGATGTCTCTCGTTATCCAGAATCTGGTATTCGGGAGCCGATTCGTACATGGGTCTTCCTTCTATCTCCTGAGCCAGATAGAAGACACCGCTGTTACCGCCTTCCGACACTTTCCATTCGAAGGTAAGCTCAAAATTCTTGAATTTCTGATCGTAGAGGATATCACCTCCATCTTTTGCTCCGGCTTCACCCATACCCGATCCGTTGATCTTGATGGCTCCATCTTCAATGGTCCAGGCCGAAGGCATGTCGGTACGGTTGTAACCGCGCCACCCGGTGAAGTCGGTTCCGTTGAACAGTGTGATCCAGCCTTCATCAGCTGCTGCCACCTCGGTAGAATCAGTAGCATCTGTTGCACTCGATTGTTTGTTTGCATTGGTACATGACATAAAAATCATCGCTGTCATCATGAGTAAACTAAATAAATAAACTTTTTTCATAACTATTTTCCTTTTAATTAAACCGATAATTAACTTCAGATAAAAAAGGAAGACAACGGCGGTTGGCCGCCGTTGCTCCCGTTGATACAATTCCATTACGGCATTGCCGGTAATTGATAACCATTCTTATAGGTATGCTTGATCATTTCATTCGCGTATTCGGTGGCATTCACCGGTTCTGTCCAGGTCTTGTTGAAGGTGGGATGACCGTCGGTGATCTTGAACCCATCTTCAATGATGGTGCGGATGGTTGCATCGGAAGGGATGTTGGTGAACTGCATGTTTTCTCCATCCCAGTTCAGCTCCTGATTCAACGATTGCAGCCTCACGGCCAGCACACCCATCACCACCATTTCGTTGAACGGACCTGCTTCAGAGAAAGGAGAAGCCGTTTCAACACGGTTTGCAGGAGACTCTTTACAAGCTCGTACCCAATCCATTTCGTGAGACAGTGTCACTTCTCGCTGTGTTTTTGGTGAGTTTGGCTTACGACCGGACACCAGCCAGGGATTCACCCCATAGCAACCACAGATAAGGGTATCCTTCGTACCATGGAAAATCACACCGCCACCCTGGTCGTTCAGGTTTTTGCCCGCGGGAACGCCCTCGGGACGCGTGGGCTGCAAACCGCCGTCATACCAGTAAACTTCCACTTCGGGCATAGCCACCTTGGGCAGGTTGTCACGCTGCGGAAACACATATTTCACCATCTGTGCCGTGGGTGCACTGTCGGTCAGCAACATGGTAGATGAACCCTGTACTTTTGTAGGGTAGCCGAGACGCAATCCTTTAAATACCGGGTGAAGGATATGGCAAGCCATGTCGCCGAGTGCTCCGGTGCCGAAGTCCCACCATCCACGCCAGTTCCAGGGGTGGTAGATCTCATTGAAGGGGCGTTTGTTGGCCGGGCCAATAAAGAGATCCCAGTCGAGTGTCTTGGGAACACGGTCTGCTTCCTTGGGAGTCATCAATCCCTGCGGCCAAATAGGTCTGTCGGTGAAAGCTTCTACCTTCCTCACTTCTCCGATTTGTCCGTCGCTAATCCAATCGATTATCTGCCGCACACCGGCGCCCGAAGAACCCTGGTTACCCATGCTGGTGGCCACATTATGTTTTTTGGCGAGTCGGGTCAGCAGACGAGATTCATACACACTGTGTGTGAGCGGCTTTTGTACATATACATGTTTGCCCATGGTCATTGCATCGGCAGCTACAAGTGCATGGGTATGATCGGCCGTAGCCACCACCACGGCATCGATACTTTTCCCCAACTCATCATACATTTTCCTGTAATCATAGTACTTCTTTGCATTCGGAAAATAATCAAATACACGCTGACTATATTTCCAGTCCACATCACACAGGCCTACAATGTTCTGGCTTTCCAGATTTTTCAGGTTAGCAAAGCCCATTCCGCCAATGCCCACGCCGGCGATATTCAACTTATCGCTCGGTGACATGTGTCCCATACTCTTGCCCAGTACCGATGAAGGTACCACCGTGAGACCGGCAGCCGCTAAGGCTCCGGTTTCTAAGAATTTTCTTCTTGAAATTTTTGATGACATAATTTTTTGTTAAGAATGAGTTTATAATATTGGGTTACTTTTTGTTTAATGGCTTCCTTTATCCAATATAATGGCATAAGAATCTTCGTGTATAAGAATCCCCAACCCGGCCGTAAATTTACAAAAAAAAACATAACTGTAAAATTTTATCCCATAAATCAGCATATCTCAATTTCAATTCGCTGTTCAGATTCTTTTTTTTGATCGGCGAGGTGCTCAACCTGCCCGAGTTCACAGATGTAAATTTATCTACAAAAATCTGATCTCGTTATGTTTTAACAGAAATTTGACCTATTTTTGCATAAAGCTGAAGCGATTATTTCTACCATCTGACAAAAAGGGATCTTTTTTTGGAGGATAGTCGGCAAACGGATTAAAGGAATCATTTATGAACCAGAACAGCTTTTTAGGTCTGATTGAACAGAGCATTCGCAGTCACTGGGAGATGCCTGCAATGACTGACTTCGATGGCAAAACCTACTTATACAAAGATTTTGCCCGGGGAATAGACCAACTACAAGATTATTTTAAGGCAGCCGGAGTTGAAAGAGGAGATAAGATCTCCATCTGCGGGAAGAATTCAGCCAACTGGGCCATTGCTTTCTTCGCAACCCTCTCCTATGGTGCAGTGGCCGTGAGCATTTTGCACGAGTTCGACAAGAAGAGTGTAGAGTTCATCGTGGATCATTCCGACTCCAAACTTTTGTTCACCGACGAGAGCATCTGGAGTGAACTGGATCGTGAGAGCCTGCCCAAGGTTGAGTCCGTCTTCTCACTCGACACCTTCTCGCTGTTGACCAGTAGTTCAGAGAATCTGCAACAGTTTGCAGCCTCCTCTGCAAATTACTTTGCAGAAAAATATGCCAGGGGTTTCTTCGTCAACGACATCTTTTTCCGTACCGAAAAGCCAGAGGAGCTGGCGGTGATCAACTATACCTCGGGCACCACCAGCAGTCCCAAAGGTGTGATGCTGCCCTACCGCAGTCTCTGGTCCAATACAAAATTTGCCAACGACAACCTGGAATTCATTCATGCAGGAGACAACATTGTCTGCATGCTCCCCATGGCACATACCTACGGACTGGCTTTCGAGGTCCTCAACTCCATCTCGATGGGCTGCCACATCCACTTCCTGGGCAAGACACCCTCTCCCAGGGTATTGCTCGACGCCTTTGCCAGGGTGAAGCCCAGGCTGGTGCTGGCAGTACCCCTTATCATCGAGAAGATTGTAACCAATAGTGTATTGCCAAAGCTGCATGAAGGTGCCGCAAAGGTGCTCACCCGGGTTCCCCTTCTCAATGCCATCGTGTACACCAAGGTACGCAAGTCGATGATTGAAGCATTTGGCGGCAACCTCAACGAGGTGGTGATTGGCGGTGCGGCCATTAACCCCGACGTAGAGAAGTTCCTCCGCAAGGTTCGGTTCCCCTATACGGTGGGTTATGGCATGACCGAATGTGGTCCGCTGATCTCCTACTCTCACTGGAGCGTATTTAAAGAGCACTCCTGCGGAAAAGTGGTGGACCGGATGGAAGTAAGGATCGAATCGGATGACCCGCAACATGTTGTGGGTGAGATACAGGTGAGAGGAGCCAATGTGATGCTGGGTTATTACAAGAATGAAGAGGCAACCCGCCACACTTTCACCGATGATGGGTGGCTGAAGACCGGCGACCTGGGGGTGGTGGACAGTGACGGGTATCTCTTTATTCGGGGCAGGGACAAGAACATGATTCTGGGGCCTTCGGGACAGAACATCTATCCCGAAGAGATCGAGGAGAAGATCAACAGCTCACCTTATGTGAACGAGTCGCTGGTCATCGAGGAGAACAAAAAGATTGTAGCGCTGATTGTGCCCGATTTCGAAGTGCTCGAAGCGGAAGGTATCGGCAGTGATCAGATGGTTGATTTATTTGGTAAGCTGATCAGTGAGATCAATGCCAAGCTGCCCAGCTACAGCAAGATTGCCTCTTTCCGGCTGCAGAATGAGGAGTTTGAAAAAACACCCAAGCGAAGCATCAGGCGGTTCAAGTACCAACAGAAGAATTGACCTTGTGCTCCATCTAAAAGTCAGAAGTCCGGGGTTTACACCCGGACTTCTTTTTGAGGCGGGCTATTGACAGCTGACTGCTAATCAATACTCCCCCCAGTGTCTGATCTCGATATCCTCCTCCGTGATCCTGCAGAAAGCTTTGATAAAAGCGCTGGCCAACCGGGCATTGGTGATCAACGGGATGTTAAAGTCGATGGCATCGCGCCGGATCCGGTAGCCGTTGGTCAGCTCCCGCTCCGTCAGGTTCTTCGGGATGTTGATCACCAGATCGAACCGCTTCTCCGCGATCAGATCATTCACCTTCAGCGCCGCTCCCTCATCGTCGGGCCAGGCCACATAGCTGCTCTCCACGCCATTCTCTGCGAGGAACTTCTGCGTTCCTCCCGTGGCGAAGAGGGCATATCCCTTTTGCTGGAGGAGACGACAGGCATCCAGCAGGTCCACTTTCGACTTGGTACCACCGGATGAGACCATGATGTTTTTTTTGGGTATGCGGTAACCCACGGCCAGCATAGCGGTGAGCAGCGCATCGTCGAAATGGGTGCCAATCGCCCCCACCTCACCGGTCGATGCCATATCCACTCCCAGCACCGGGTCTGCCTTCTGCAGGCGGGTGAAAGAGAACTGGGAGGCTTTGATCCCCACGTAGTCCAGGTCGAAAGCCGACTTCTCAGGCTTCTCCACAGGGATCTCCAGCATCACTTTCGTGGCAATCTCTATAAGGTTAATTTTCAATATCTTAGAAACAAATGGGAATGATCTGGATGCCCTCAGGTTGCACTCGATCACCTTGATATCATTCTCTTTCGCCAAAAACTGGATGTTGAAAGGACCGGAGATATTGAGTGCCCTGGCAATCTCCCGCGTGATCTGTTTGATTTGTCGGATGGTCTGTACGTAGATCTTCTGTGCCGGGAACTGGATGGTGGCATCGCCAGAATGGACGCCGGCGAACTCCACATGCTCGGAGATGGCGTATGCCACCAGCTCACCGTTCTGTGCCACAGCGTCCATTTCAATCTCTTTAGCCTCCTCAATAAATTCAGAAACAACGACCGGGTATTCGCGCGACACCTCGGTGGCCAGCGTGAGAAAACGCTCCAGCTCATCCTGGTTGGAACAGACATTCATCGCCGCACCCGAGAGGACATAAGAGGGCCTTACCAGCAGCGGAAAGCCCACCTCATCCACAAACTGATGGATCTCGTTCAGGGTAGTCAGCTCTCTCCAACGTGGCTGATCAATACCAAGTCTGTCGAGCATGGAAGAAAATTTATGTCGGTCCTCAGCGTTGTCGATGCTCTTCGCGGAGGTGCCCAACAGCCTCACTCCAGCGTTGTCCAGCTTCACCGCCAGGTTGTTGGGGATCTGTCCCCCCACCGAGACAATGATGCCGTGCGGGTTCTCCAGCTCGATGATATCCATCACCCGCTCATAGGAGAGCTCGTCGAAATAGAGCCGGTCGCACATGTCGTAGTCGGTTGACACTGTCTCCGGGTTGTAGTTGATCATCACCGAGCGATAGCCCTCCTTGCGGACGGTGGTCAGCGCGTTCACCGAGCACCAGTCAAACTCCACCGAGGAGCCGATGCGGTAGGCACCCGATCCCAGCACGATCACCGAGCGGTGGTCGCCCAGGTAGTGGACATCGTTCTCGGTGCCGTTGTAGGTAAGATAGAGGTAGTTGGTCTGTGCGGGGTATTCGGCCGCCAGCGTGTCAATCTGCTTTACCACCGGCAACAGCCCCATCTTTTTCCGGTAGGAACGGATGATGAGGGGTGATTCGTCACTGAACTGCTCTTTCCACAGCGCGCGGGCTATCTGGAAATCGGAGAAGCCCTGTTGTTTGGCGAGTCGCAGCAGCTCATCGAAGCCGTTGTTTTCTTTTGCCGTGAAATCCAGATTGCCGGGCTCATAGGCCTCAAGCGATTCCGCTGTCAGCACGATCTGATACAGTTTCAACAGAAACCACTTGTCGATCTTCGTCAGCTCGTGGATCTGATCGACCGTGTATCCCTTGCGGAAAGCCTTGCTGATCACGAAGATGCGCTGATCAGTAGGCTCATGCAATGCCCTGTCGATGTCATCGATCTTCAGTTCCTTGTTTTCCACGAAACCGTGCATCCCCAGGCCAATCATGCGGAGCCCTTTCTGGATGGCCTCCTCGAAAGTGCGGCCGATGGCCATGATCTCACCCACCGACTTCATGCTGGAGCCGATCTCCTTTGAGACGCCACTGAACTTACCCAGGTCCCAGCGGGGGATCTTTACCACGATGTAGTCCAGTGCCGGCTCGAAGAAAGCGCTGGTGGAACGGGTGACCGAGTTGTTCAGATCGAACAGCCCGTAGCCCAGCCCCAGCTTGGCTGCCACGAATGCCAGCGGGTAACCGGTCGCCTTGGAGGCGAGTGCGGAGGAGCGACTCAGGCGGGCATTCACCTCGATGACACGGTAATCTTCTGATTCCGGGTCAAAAGCATACTGTACGTTGCATTCACCCACGACGCCGATGTGGCGGATGATGCGGATGGCCAGCTCCCGCAGCTTGTGATACTCACTGTTGGTGAGAGTCTGTGAGGGCGCCACCACGATGCTTTCGCCGGTATGGATGCCCAGTGGATCGAAATTCTCCATGTTGCAGACGGTGATGCAGTTGTCGTAGCGATCACGCACCACCTCATACTCGATCTCTTTCCATCCCTTGAGCGACTTCTCGATGAGCAGCTGATTGGAATAATTGAAAGCTTTACCGGCAAGGGCACGAAGCTCCTCCTCGTTGTTACAGAAGCCGGAACCCAGTCCCCCAAGGGCATAAGCGGCACGCACGATGACGGGATAACCCAGTGTGTGGGCAGCCTTCAGCGCCTCTTCCATGGTTGTTGCAGCAAAGCTCTGGATACTTTTCACCCCGATCTGGTCCAGCTTTTTCACAAAGAGATCGCGGTCCTCCGTATCCATGATAGCCTGTACCGGTGTTCCCAGCACCTGCACATTGTATTTCCCGAAGACTCCCGCCTTGTAGAGCTCCACACCGCAGTTGAGCGCTGTCTGTCCACCGAAGGCAAGCAGGATGCTGTCGGGCTGCTCACGGGCGATCACCTTCTCCACGAAGAGGGGTGTTACCGGCAGGAAGTAGATTTTGTCGGCCGACCCTTCGGAGGTCTGCACCGTGGCGATGTTGGGGTTGATCAGGATGGTCTCAATGCCCTCCTCACGCAATGCTTTGAGCGCCTGCGAGCCGGAATAGTCGAACTCACCCGCCTCACCGATCTTGAGAGCACCGGAGCCCAGCATCAGTGCTTTTTTTACCGGTATCCTTTCAGTCGATGCAGAGAGCTGTTGGGTGGAACGCGATTTGTCGTGGGATTGTATGCTGTTGTTCATCTTCCTGTGCACTTTTAAAGCATTTTTACAAAGTCCTCAAAGAAAAAGCGGGTGTCGGTGGGCCCCCCGGCCGCCTCGGGATGAAACTGAACCGAGAAGAAAGGCTTGTTCTTATGCCGTATCCCCTCGTTGGTGCCGTCGTTCATGTTGACGAAGTAAGGCTCCCATTCGCCGCCCAGCAGTGACTCATCCACGGCATAGCCATGATTCTGCGAGGTGATGAAGCACTGGTTGCTCCCCACCTTGCGTACCGGCTGGTTGTGGCTGCGGTGTCCATACTTGAGCTTATAGGTGTCGGCACCAGCCGCCTTGGCCAGCAGCTGGTTACCCATGCAGATGCCGAAGATTGGTTTCTCCTGTTCCATCGCCTCACGGATGTGCGCAACGGTGGTGGCACAGTGGTCGGGGTTACCCGGTCCGTTGGAGATGAAGAGACCATCGTAGTGGAGCCTGCTGAAGTCATGGTCCCATGGTACACGAATCAGCCGGATCTCCTGTTTGAGCAACTCGCGGATGATGTTCAGCTTCACACCACAGTCGACCAGCACCACTGTTTTGTCCCCCCCGCCATATTCGACCACCTCCTTGCAGCTTACCTTTGCCACCAGGTTCTCTTGCTCCGGGTCATAGAAGTCTATCTCATCCTCCCGCTCATAGACAATTTTACCCAGCATGGAACCTTTCTCACGCAACACCTTGGTCAGCATGCGGGTATCGATGCCGCTGATGCCCGGGATGCCCTCCGCCCGCAACCAGTCGCCCAGGCTCTCCACACTGTTCCAGTGTGAGTACTCCTCGCAGTAGTCCTGCACGATGAGTCCGTTCACATGGATCCGTTCGGACTCAAAAAAATCGGAAATTGCGTCTGTTTCGCTTTTGGCAGGAACTCCGTAATTTCCGATGATGGGATAAGTGAGTGTTAAAATCTGTCCTTCATAGGAGGGATCTGTCAGGCTCTCGGGGTAACCGACCATTGCTGTGTTGAAAACAACCTCTCCCGATGTGACCTTTTCGGCTCCAAAGGATTGTCCGTGAAAAACCATCCCGTTTTCAAGTATCAACCGCACCGGCTTGTATCTGTGCATAGTGCCAATATTGTTTATGTTGAATTGAACCCTTTCGATATCGGGATACAAAGGTAGAAAAAAAATCTGTAAAAACATCCAATACTCCTGGCATGATTGCGATTCAATCAGGGAGAGGAAATTAAGGTTGGGTTGAACGGTTTCCGAAAGAAAACAGGAACCTTTTAAGATTATTAACAAAAAATAGTTGCTTTCTACTGTTAAAAGTGCTATCATGCTCTTTTTATTTGATCCTGTTGCTGTGAAAGCAAAATAATATACCCCAAGGTGGATTATGAATAAAATTGCGATTATAGGGAATTATCCTCCACGTAAATGCGGCATTGCTACCTTTACAAAAGATTTGAATGACGGACTCAAACAGAACGGTATCACCACAGCGGTGATTGCGATGAACGATGGATTGAACCGGTACAATTATCCCGACGATGTGGCATTCGAGATTGAACAGAACGTGATGGCATCCTACATCAGGGCCGCCGAATATCTGAACTCGAATAATTTCGATGCCGTGATTGTACAGCATGAATTTGGTATATTCGGTGGCAAGGATGGCATCCATATTATTCAGCTATTAAAAAGACTGCGCATCCCCGTGGTAACCACACTGCACACCGTGCTTGACAACCCGACGGAGAATCAGCGAAAGGTGATCAATGAACTGTCGCTATACTCTCAGAGACTGGTCAGCATCTCCCGGAAAGGGATTGAACTTCTGCAGAGTGTGTATGGTATCCCGCAATCCAAATGCGTCCATATTCACCATGGCGTACATCAATATATCACCAAGGATGTGCAGGATCTACGTAAAAAGTTGGGTGTTGAACATAAGAAGGTGCTGTTGACATTTGGTTTGCTTTCCAGAAACAAATCGATAGAGGTGGTGATCAACGCACTACCGGAAGTGATCAGGAAACATCCGGATGTAGTTTACATTGTGCTGGGAGCTACACACCCACATGTGCTGAAGCAAGAAGGAGAGGATTACCGACTGAACCTGATCCGGCTTGTCAACAAGCTGAACCTGGAGAACAATGTGATCTTTATCAACCGCTTTGTGACCAACGATGAGCTGTTCAGCTTCCTGGAGCTGTGTGACATCTATCTGATCCCCTACCTGGGTGAGAAACAGATCTCATCGGGGACACTCATCTACACCATGGGGGCAGCAAGACCCATCATCTCCACACCATTCTGGTATGCCAAAGAGATGCTCGCGGATGAGAGAGGCGTATTGTTCGACTTTAAGAACTCCGTTCAGTTGGCTGAAAAGATCAACGACCTGCTTGACAACGAGGAGAAGCGAAAAACCATTGCACTGAATGCATTCAACCTGGCCAGACAGTGTTATTGGCCCAAGATTGCCGAACAATATCACAACCTTGTTGCCCAAATCATCGATGAGGAGAAGGTAAAGGCTCTCTCCAAGCCTGCACCGGTGATTGAATCTAAATTTGTCCTTCCTCCCATCAAGCTGGATCATCTGCACATGCTGACCGATCATACCGGTATTTTGCAACATGCCAGATTCAATGTTCCCGACCGCAACCACGGATACTGTACCGATGACAACGCCCGTGCGCTCCTCTTGTCAGTGATGCTGCAGAACGAGGTACAGGAGGTGGATGAGGTGAACAGACTTACCTGCATTTACCTCTCGTTTATTGATTATGCCTACAATCCTGAGAGGCGAAAATTCAGAAACTTCATGAACTACGAGAGACAATGGTTAGACAGGGAGGGGTCGGAAGACAGCATAGGCCGAACGGCGTGGGCGCTGGGATATACCGCTGCCTACACCAATGTATGCAACTTTCATTATCACTCCAGCTACCTGTTTGAAAAAGTGCTTGGGCAGATCGACTCATTGACGCATCCCCGGGCATTGTCATATGCCATACTGGGGCTGACGCACCATACCAACGTACACGAAGAGCCGGCAGTGATTAAAAAGCTGGTACAAAGCACGAAGAGACTTTATGCCTTTTTTGATCAAACCATTCACAATGAATGGCTCTGGTTCGACGACAAGGTGAGCTACGCGAACAACCGCATCCCCCACGCGTTGATTTTCGCCGGCATCTGCCTGCAGGATGAGCAGATCATAGAGCGGGGTTTGAAAATACTCGACTGGCTCATTGACAAACAGTTTATCAATGGCATTTTTTCACCCGTCGGGAATAAGGGTTGGCTGAATCCTGAGGGGAAGGCAGCGTTCGACCAGCAACCGCTGGAAGCCAATGGCATGATTGATGCCTGCCTGGCGGCAGAAGAATATGTGAGAGATGGCACCTATGCCGATCAGGCATTGAAAGCCTTTTACTGGTTCACCGGAGAGAATGATTGCGGGCAGCCACTCTACGATTTTGCCACCGGGGGGTGTCGCGACGGGCTTCATGCAGGTGGTGTGAATCTCAACCAGGGAGCAGAGTCCACCATCTCCTGGCTGATGTCATT
>DPAC01000155.1:13853-15876 GCA_003517675.1 Porphyromonadaceae bacterium
CGGTATCTGACAATCCATAGGGAACAATCAGCTGATTGTTGTGAAGGATTGATCCGCAAGAGTAAACTACGTTTGGAACATAGCCCTCTCTCTCCTCCTCGTTGGGTGCAAGCAATGGTTCCTTCAGGTGACCAATCACTTTCGTCGGGTCATACAGGTCAAGCAATGTGGCACCCAGACAATATTGCCTCACCGGCCCCACGCCATGCGTGATCACCAGCCATCCCTCCGATGTTTCAATGGGGGCACCGCAGTTTCCTGTCTGGATAAACTCCCATGGATACTTTGGCTCCAGTATCCTGACAGGTTCCTGCCATATATTGATATTGTCTGAGAAGCCGATGTAGCTGTTGATGCCATCAATACGCGATAACATGGCATACCGGCCAGCTATCTTCCTCGGGAACAGGGCTAGATTCTTGTTTTGTGCTCCACGTCCGTGAAGCGGTTTTACCTCAAAAGAGGTAAAATCTTCCGTCACTATCATCTTCGGAAGAATTGTGTACCCGTCGTAAGCAGTATAGGTCGCATAATAGGTAACCTTTCCATCATCATCGGTAAACCGGACAAAACGTGCATCCTCTATTCCTCTTCTTTCCGTATAGGATATGGGAAAAATAACCCTTTCAGAAATATGGGTGTCAAGTGAAAACTCTATACGATAGTGCGAATCAGCCAGCCAGACAATATGATCCACCGCTCTTCGTTCCTCCTCGCTCAACGAAGGTTGCGCGAGCACTTCCAGGGCTGAGCCCAACAACTCACCATAGATGAATTCCTTTTTCAGCGGCTGCATAACCGAGCGGACAATTTCCCCCTTTACCCCCATCTCACGCAGCTTGGTCTCAATCATTGCCTTGTCGTAGATATGTCTTTTCACTACTTCCGGCTCATCTACATAATTCCCTGCCTGTTCAAAACTTAGGTTCCCGTTTTTATCAATGACACCTGTATGAAACACAATACTGGAGATATGCCCCTCACCCGTGGCACGAAAACTGATAATCAAACGCTTTGAACCCTCTTCGAGCCACGTCTGGTCAGGCGATTCAACAATGGAAGGATTAAAAAAAGCAGCTGAACTGATTGCATACTCATTCGAAAAATAGGCACCGATCAGCAGTTTTTTATCCTCGCTGATCTCATTTATCCCGGGGATCGTGTCACCGACAATCTTCAGAGCCTCACGGTAGTGATGTTTGAATTTTCGTGTGAGATTTCGATGTCGTTTGGAAAACTCACGCAGGGTCTGCATCAATGTTTGACTTGCAATCACCTCATCCATCTCAATCACCTTTAACATCAGATCACGGATGCGTTCTTCACCAAGATCGTGGAAACGAATGATCACCCTTTTATAATCAGGATAAAATCTGTTTGGTAACCTGTTTACAGTTATTCTCATCATAAAAAAAATTTTGAATATTGAAGCGCATTAGAACAAAGGTAATTTATTCTCCCAGAATCTGAAAACAAATTATGTTGCGTATTTGAAAATATGCCGGGGATAGCTTCAAACATATTCACCCCTGAACTGTTTAACTAAAACACAAATTCATTCTAAGCAACTATGCAGGAACAAAAGACAAACAACCATCAATCCGGCAAATGGATCATTGAAGCAACAATTCTGGCCGCCGGATTGGTATTGACAGGCATCATACTGAATGCAGCCATCAACAACTTTAAAGACCGTGATCGCGTGGTGACGGTGAAAGGTCTTGCCGAGATGGAAGTGCAGGCCGATAAGGTGATATGGCCGCTCATGTATAAGGATCTGGGAAACGATCTTACCTCCCTTTATACCAATATCCAGACAAAAAACAAAACCATCGTCGATTTTCTGCAGGGCAACGGCATCAGCCTGGAGGAGATCAGCGTGGCGCCTCCCGAGATCATCGACATGGAAGCAGAGCGCTACGCGGCACAAACGCAGCATCCCTATCGCTACAACGCCACCTCGGTGATTACCGTCACCTCCGATGATGTGGAGAAGGTGCGGAAGCTGATCTCCGGGCAGACC
>DPAC01000169.1 GCA_003517675.1 Porphyromonadaceae bacterium
ACAGAAGGGATTATTCCTGCCCCGGAATCAGCCCATGCCATCGCTGCAGCCATCAGGGAAGCAAAGCAGGCCAAAGAGGAAGGCAAAAAGAAGGTTATCCTCTTCAATCTCTCGGGACATGGTTTGCTCGACATGAGTGCATATGATCAGTATCTTGCCGGAGACCTGACCAATCATGAGGTCACTGATGAGGAGATCAACAAGGTGCTGGCAGAGAACTGAGGCATCAGGAAATGAGCAGTACCAGCGTTATCGCAAAGGTTAACGTCAAAAAAAAACAACCCAAATATTTGGATAATTCATTTTTCCGGCTTACCTTTGGATATATAAAATGAGCGAATGAGTCATTGCCGCATTGGTCGATTGGGAAACTCATCATTTACAACTAGAAACCGAGTTCCGTTTTTGATATCAATGGCGGGCCGCAGCCTTCGGGATTCCGATTTATCGGGACAGCGGATTACAAAGATATCGAAACACTCAAATCCTGTCACAAGGAGTTTCGACTTATTCCACCAGTGCGGCTCCTTATAAAAAGCAGATTTGCAACAGATCACATCGACTTGCAATCTGCTTTTCACTTTTTATCACACAGCCATAATGAGTGCAGGAAAACAATGTTGGGAATTATTCCTGATGTTTTTTAAAATCGGAGCCTTCACGTTCGGTGGCGGGTATGCCATGATACCGCTTATCCGCAACGAAGTGGTGAAGAAGAAGCTGTGGCTCGACGACGACGAATTTATGGATATGCTGGCCATTGCCCAGTCCATGCCCGGTCCCATCTCTTTAAATACGGCTCTCTTTGTGGGAAACAAGCGACTTGGGTTCAAAGGCAGCCTTTTCTCGGGCGCCGGTATCATTCTTCCCTCCTTCATTGTCATCCTGCTCATTGCTGTGGTTTTCACCCGGTTCAAAGAGAACCCGGTGATTGAGCGTATCTTCAAAGGAATACGCCCCGCAGTGGTAGCGCTCATTGCAGCACCTTTGCTGGGCCTGGGCAAATCAGCAGGTGTCAACCTGAAGAATATCTGGATTCCGTTGGTGGTGGCGCTGTCGGTATGGCTGTTGAACATATCACCCGTGTATGTGATTCTCGCCGCTATCCTGCTTGGGACAAGCCATTACCTCTTTGTGAAACAAAAAACGAAAAAATAAATGGAGCTCTCCGATCTCTATCTCGCGCTGTTTATCTCGTTCTTCAAGATCGGTCTGTTCGGTTTTGGCGGTGGCTATGCCATGCTGCCACTTATTCAGCGTGAGGTGGTGGATCTGCATGGGTGGATTTCGGTGAGCGACTTCACCGATATTGTGGCGATCTCCCAAACCACGCCGGGCCCCATCGCCTTTAATTCCGCCACTTATATCGGTTACACGGCTGTCACGGAGATGGGGTTCGCACAGGGGTACGGCGTATTGGGATCCGCTGTCTGCACATTTGCCGTGAGCATCCCATCACTGGTAATCATGACCATTGTCTGTGCTTTTTTCTTCCGGCTGAAGAGCAATCCCTGGATGCAGGCATCGCTTTCGGTGCTGAAGCCGGCGATCATCGGCTTAATTGCTTCCGCAGCACTGCTGCTGATGAACGGGTATAATTTTGTCGATTATAAAAGCTGGATAATCTTCGTTGCAGTGCTCGTAGCATCACTGAAAAAGGCAGATCCCATTTTATTGATTGTGCTTTCGGGTGTTGCCGGCCTCCTCCTCTATCCGGCGTAATTTATTACGCTGACCATTCAGATCATCGAAACCATGACCCGGCAATCTGCACAGTCAGGCGTCACGCTTTTTTCCCGGCGCACTATCCGGCCTGCAGATTACACTGTTTTCTGGTAGGCGAGCCGCTCTGTTCCGTTGGCAACGAGAATGATGCCACAATAGGTAAATCCCATTGATTGCAGAATATGCTGCATCACATGGTTATCGCGATGGGTATCCACGCGGATATTGGGGCATTGGGTCAAACACCATGCAAAGCAGGCCTTTGCTACCCCCTTCTCCTTTCCCGACGAAGCAATCCGGTGCACCGTGGCGTAAGGTCGGTCGTTCAACCATTCTCCATTGTAGATCTTCGCGTAAGTGGGATCCTCTCCCTGGATAAAACAAAATGTACCCACCAGCTCTCCCTTTTCATTTTCACAAACAAAACTGTGTCCCGCGGCAATCTCTTCGGCAATAAAAGGTTCAGCAGGATAGCCGTCCACCCATTGCGACGCATTTCCGGTCTGGCGCATGTATTCCCGTGCAACGGCATAGATGGCCATTACTTCCGGTAAATCGGCATGCGTGGTTCGTCGGATCTGCGTAATCATTGCAATCAATTACAGCATAGGTTTTGTTTTGTTATGCTTCCTTTTTCTTTGTGGCCGGCTTTTTGGTCGTGGTTTTACCGGACGCTGCAGTTTTTGTGGAAGTTTTCTTCGACGCCGGTTTTTTGGCGGTCGTCTTTGCCGCAGCTTTTGAAGATGATGCTTTCTTCACCGACCCTTTTCCGGTAGTCTTACGCTTTGCAGCCTTTCCCTCTTTGCCTTTATCATCCTCGGCAATGATCGCCCGGCAGTCTTCCAGGGTAAGTTCCTCCGGTTTCAGTTTCTTCGGAATCTTATAATTCGATTTATTGAATGTGATGTACGGACCGTAACGACCGTTCAATACCTGCAGACCCGGCTCCTCCTCATAGGTCCGGATGATCTTCTCCCTGTCTTTCTTCTCTTTTGCTTCGATCAGCCCGATCGCTTCCTCCAGGGTGATCTCAAGAGGATCTATGCCTTTGGGCAGTGAGACAAATTTATTGTCATGACGGATGTAAGGGCCAAAACGGCCCACGCCGATAACCACTTCTTTCTCCCTGAATGCTCCGAGGCTTCTGGGAAGCTCAAACAGTTTAAGTGTCTCCTCCAGCGTGATGGTTTCAATCGATTGTGATTTCTGCAGCGAGGCAAACAACGGTTTCTCCTCTTCGTCCTGTGTACCAATCTGCGCCATCGCGCCATAGCGCCCTATCTTCACCGACACCTGACGGCCCGTTTTGGGATCGGTACCCAGTACCCGTTCTCCCACCTTGTGTTCGATGCGCATCTGTGCCGTCTCTTCCACAATGGGATGGAATACCTCATAAAACTCGGCAATCGACTGGTTCCACTGAGCTTTCCCTTCAGCGATTTTATCGAAATTCTTTTCCACCCGTGCCGTAAAATTGTAGTCGACGATAGACGGAAAATATTCCACCAGAAAGTCGTTCACCACCATGCCAATGTCGGTGGGAACAAGTTTATTTTTATCGGCCCCGGCAATCTCTTTTTTATCGTTGTCTTTGATGGCGCCTTTTCTGAGCGTAAGGACATTGTAGATGCGTTCTTCGCCCTCCACATTCCTTTTCTCCACGTATTCACGATTGATGATGGTGGAGATGGTGGGTGCATAGGTGGAGGGGCGTCCGATACCCAGCTCTTCCATCTTACGTACCAGGGAAGCCTCCGTATATCGGGCAGGTCGCTGGGTAAAACGTTCCGTGGCAGTAGTCTCCAGCATGGTAAGCTGTTCACCCTTCTTCATGGGAGGCAGCATGCCCTCATCGTTCTCCCCGTTCTCCTCGTCGGTACCTTCCAGATAAACCCGCAGGAACCCGTCGAATTTGATGACTTCGCCGGTGGCGGTGAATTTACCGTCGGCATTGGAGATCGCAATATTGGCCGTGGTACGTTCCAGTTCGGCATCGGCCATCTGGGAAGCAATGGTCCGCTTCCAGATCAGCTCATAAAGGCGCTTCTCCTGCGTTGTTCCGTCCACCTCGTGTTCACTCATATAGGTAGGACGAATCGCCTCGTGCGCTTCCTGGGCTCCTTTTGTTTTTGTGGTGTACTGGCGTACTTGATGGTATTGCTCTCCATATTGACCGATGATCTCCGTCTTTGCCGTGCCGATGGCCAGTCCCGAGAGATTCACCGAATCGGTACGCATGTAGGTAATCTTTCCCGATTCATACAGCCGCTGCGCCACCATCATCGTCTGTGCCACAGAGAAGCCCAGCTTGCGCGATGCTTCCTGCTGCAGGGTAGAGGTGGTAAAAGGTGCTGCGGGAGATTTTTTTGCCGGCCTGATGGCAACATCTTCAATGGTAAAGTTCGATGTCTTCAGCTTTTCCAGCAGGGCCAGAGCCTCTTCTTTGGTTTTCAGCCGTTTGTTGTATTCGGCTTTGATCTCGTACTGCTGCCCGTTTTCCTCTTTGGTGAAGATGGCCACGATGCGGTAGGCCGCTTCGGGGGTAAACTGCTGTATCTCCCGTTCCCGCTCTACAATGAGCCGCACGGCTACCGACTGTACGCGTCCGGCTGAGAGGGCGGGTTTGATCTTTCGCCATAGCACCGGGGAGAGTTCAAAGCCCACAATGCGGTCCAATACACGGCGTGCCTGTTGTGCATCGACCAGATTCTGATCAATCTTTCTCGGGTTTTGAATGGCTTCCTGGATGGCATGCTTGGTGATCTCGTGAAATACAATACGCCGGGTGTTCTCTTCTTTCAGTTCCAGCGCATCGAAAAGATGCCATGAGATGGCTTCTCCCTCGCGGTCCTCATCGGAAGCGAGCCACACTGTTTCAGCCTTTTTGGCCGCTGCTTTCAGCTCGGAAACAACTTTCTTTTTATCGGCAGGCACTTCATATATCGGCTTGAAATTATCCGCAATATCGATGCTGAAATCCTTTTTCTTCAAATCACGAATGTGTCCGTAACTGGACATGACATGAAAGTCCTTTCCGAGAAATTTCTCAATTGTTTTCGCTTTCGCCGGCGACTCTACGATAACCAGGTTTTTATCCATCAAATGCTATTTCTTCTATTATGAATTGAAAGTGAGATACTTTCCCATTTCGGGTGCAAAAGTAGTAATTTTGTGGTTGTATCTACACTTTTTTAAGAAATTCCTTCTTTATTAAGCAATATTTGTAATACGTTTGTCCGTTATCAGTTCTTGGTTCTTGGCTCTTGGTCTGATTACTGAATTCTGATTTCAACCCCGTAAATAGCCGAGAGCATCTCCCTGAGTTGGGGGGAGAGGGAGCGACGTATCTGCAGGCGCATCCGGCAGCTCTCACTGAAGTCCTGCGTCCACTGTGCCGACTCAAACTGCTTTAGCACGCGCATCACATCATTGAGAAGGACATAATCAAATTGTATTTCGATGACATCATCTACCGTTTTCTCAACGATCTCCGCATGGGCAATTGCATCGGCGGCAGCTTCCTTGTAGGCTTTGATCAGTCCCCCGGTACCCAGCAACGTTCCGCCGAAGTAGCGCACCACCAGGAGCAACACATCGGTCAGTTCCGCCGAGTTGATCTGCCCCAGAATAGGCTTTCCGGCCGTGCCCGACGGCTCCCCATCGTCGTTGGAGCGAAACTCATCCCGCTCCCACCCCAGCATATAGGCCCAACAGATGTGACGGGCATCGTAATATTTCTTCCGCTGCTCGTCCACGATCTCCTTCACCTCTCCGGCACTCCTCACCGGATAGATATGCGAGATAAACCGGCTTTTCTTCTCGGTGATATACCCCTCAGCCGCTCTTGCTACGGTTTTATACGTGTCGTCCATTTTTCACCCGCACTTGGAGGCGCCGCAGTTGCGGCATTTCAGACACCCCTCCTCATAGACCAGGGTTTCTTGTCCACACACGGGACATTTCTGGCCTTTCGCTTCCGTTTCGTTGGGCAGGTATTTCTTCAGTGCCCGCTCCACCCCGTTCTTCCAGGTGTTGATGGTCTCACTGTCGAGCTCCAGTCCCGATACCAGCTTGATCACCTGGTCGATGGGCATGCCGTAACGCAACACTCCCGAGATCAGCTTCGCGTAATTCCAGAACTCCGGATTGAACTTGCCATCCAGTCCCTCGATGGTCACCTTATAGCCACGGCGGTTCTGGAACTGAAAATCGTAATGCTTCCGTCCGTCGTTGTCGTACGCTTTGATAATCTTTCCGGAGGTGACATTCTTCGGGATCATGATGCCGTCGTCTTCATCGTTGATACCGGTAAATATTTCGTAAGGCCGGCCGTTGAGCAATCCGATAAAGGCGATCCATTTCTCCTTGTTATTCTGAAACTTGATCACATCTGCATCCAGTTCAATGGGTCGCGACGTGACGATCTGAGGCATCTCGTAACAATCCTCCTCCTTCTCTTTGCTCTTCTCCTCTTTCTCCTCCTTGTCGTTCGAGATCAGCACGCCGGCACGCGATCCGTCGCGATAGACGGTACACCCCTTGCAACCACTTTTCCAGGCCTCCATGTAAAGTTCGCCCACCAGCTCTTCCGATACATCGGCAGGCAGGTTGATGGTGACGCTGATGGAGTGGTCCACCCACTTCTGCACCCGCCCCTGCATCTTCACCTTCTGCAGCCAGTCCACATCGTTCGAAGTAGCTTTGTAGTAGGGCGACTTCTCCACCATCTCCTCTATCTCTTGCTTGCTGTAACGCTTGGTGGTGGAGTAGCCGTTTGCCTCCATCCAGGTGACAAACTTGTGATGGAATACGGTGTACTCCTCCCACGAATCACCGTTCTCATCCACGAAATCAATCTTTACATCCTTGTCGCTCGGGTTCACCTTACGGCGACGTGTATAGACAGGCAGGAAGACCGGCTCGATGCCTGAAGTGGTCTGAGACATCAGGCTGGTAGTTCCCGTAGGTGCGATGGTAAGACAGGCGATGTTTCGTCTGCCATATTTCAGCATATCCTCATACATCTGACGATCAGCTTCTTTCAGGCGATTGATAAAGGGATTGTTTTTTTCCCTTTCGGCATCAAAAATTTCAAAAGCCCCTCTTTCTTTGGCCATATCTACCGATGAGCGGTAGGCATTGATGGCTACTGCACGGTGTACCTTCTCCGAGAAATCGGTCCCCTCGTTGGTACCATAACGGATGCCCAAAGCAGCCAGCATATCTCCCTCTGCAGTGATACCCAGTCCGGTACGACGACCCTGAAGGGTTTTGCGCTGGATCTTCAGCCAGAGATTGCGTTCGGACGACTTCACCTCTTCCGACTCGGGATCGGAATCGATCTTCTGCAGGATCATCTCAATCTTCTCCGACTCCAGGTCGATGATGTCATCCATGATGCGTTGTGCCAACTGCACATGTTTGGCGAAGAGATCAAAATCGAAGTAAGCATCCTCCCGGAACGGGTTCACCACGTAGGAGTAAAGGTTGATGGCCAGCAGACGGCAGCTGTCGTAGGTACACAATGGTATCTCACCGCAGGGATTGGTGGAAACCGTCTTGAACCCAAGATCGGCGTAACAGTCGGGCACCGACTCACGGATAATGGTATCCCAGAAGAGCACCCCCGGCTCTGCAGAACGCCAGGCATTATGAATGATCTTGTCCCATAGGCCTTTTGCGTTGATCGTCTTCTGATACTTCGGCTGATCGGAATCGATGGGGTACTTCTGCACGTAGGGTTTACCAGCAGCAACAGCCTCCATGAATTCATCGTCAATCTTCACCGAGATATTGGCTCCGGTCACCTTCCCCTGTTCCAGCTTGGCATCAATAAAATTCTCCGAATCGGGATGCTTGATAGAGACACTCAGCATCAGGGCGCCGCGACGGCCATCCTGCGCCACCTCGCGTGTGGAATTGGAATAACGTTCCATGAAAGGAACCAGCCCGGTCGATGTCAATGCGGAGTTTTTCACGGGAGATCCCTTCGGCCGGATATGCGACAAATCATGTCCCACACCACCGCGGCGCTTCATCAGCTGCACCTGCTCCTCATCCACGCGGATAATCGCCCCATACGAGTCGGCACTCCCATCAATCCCGATCACAAAACAGTTGGACAATGAAGCTATCTGAAAATTATTCCCGATACCGGTCATGGGACTCCCCTGCGGAATAATGTAGCGGAAACGGTCGAACAACCCGAACAGTTCCTGTTCACTCAATGGGTTGGCGTACTTCTTTTCAACGCGGGCAATTTCTCTCGCCAGACGCCAGTGCATATCTTCGGGAGTTTTCTCGTAAATCTCACCCTGGCTGTCTTTAAGGGCATACTTGCTCACCCATACCTTGGCAGCTAGCTCATCGCCCTTGAAATATTCCAACGCAGCTTGGTACGCTTCGTCGAAAGTGTATGTTTTAGTTTTCATCAGCTGATCGTTTTTTTGTAAATAAAAAAAATGACTTATAAAATGTTCCCTGATTCTCCTGAACTGAACTGATCTGCTCTGTTTTTTTCATACAGGATCCATTTGATGATGCAAGTTTATCGAAAATTTCCAAAAGTGCAAAATATTCCCATTTTTATTTATCAACATTTTGAAAAGTTTTCTATATTAAATTTTATTCACCTGTATATCAATGTTTTAATTTTTAACATCTGAGAAAAAGTTTTCCTTTTGGTACAACTTCACTGATATACAAAAAGATAAAAAAGAAAAAGTATCACTCTAACGTGAGCAACGAAATTGAAACAAAAAAATCGCCACCCATTATTCGCTCACAAAGACCAGCCTGAATCTTAATTTTTTGCGTATTTTTGCCTTTTATTTCCTGCAGTTTAGGAATCACCATTAAATAATGTTTGTCGCAATGAGAAAATGGCGTATTGAAGATTCGGAAGAGTTGTATAACATCAATGGATGGGGAAACAGCTATTTCTCTATCAACGAAAAAGGGCATGTACAAGTCACACCCAACAAGAAAGAGGGCGGCAGTGTGGATTTGAGCGATCTGATGCGTGAACTTTACCTGCGTGATGTATCCTCCCCCGTATTGATACGATTTCCCGAAATTCTGGACAACCGGATTGAAAAGATATCCCAAAGTTTCGCTATTGCTTCGAAGGAATATGAATACAAAGCACAGAACTACATTGTCTATCCCATCAAGGTAAACCAGATGCGTCAGGTGGTGGAGGAGATTGTCTCGAGCGGAAAGCGATTCAACATCGGGCTGGAAGCCGGTTCCAAGCCTGAGCTGCATGCCGTGCTGGCCATTAACACCGATAACAACTCTTTCATCATTTGCAACGGTTACAAGGACGAGAGCTACATTGAACTGGCGCTCCTGGCCCAAAAAATGGGCAAACAGGTGTTCATCGTCGTGGAAAAGTTAAACGAGCTGGATCTGACCATCGAAATGGCAAAACGGCTCAAAGTAAAACCCAACATCGGTATTCGGGTGAAGCTGGCCAGCAGCGGCAGTGGAAAGTGGGAAGAATCGGGAGGCGACGCCAGCAAGTTCGGACTCAACTCCAGTGAACTGCTGGAAGCACTGGAGGTGCTCAAGAAGCATCATCTGAGCGACTGTTTTCGCCTTATTCACTTCCACATTGGCAGTCAGATCACCAAGATACGGCGCATCAAGACGGCGCTCCGCGAAGCAGCCCAGTTCTATGTGCAGCTGCACGCCATGGGCTTCAAGATTGAGTTTGTAGACATCGGCGGCGGTCTGGGTGTGGATTACGATGGTACACGCTCCTCATTTACGGAAAACAGCATCAACTACTCCATTCAGGAATATGTAAACGACTCGGTATTTACCTTTGTGGATGCGGCCGACAAGAACAATCTGCCCCACCCCAACATCATCACCGAATCGGGGCGTGCCCTCACCGCTCACCACTCCGTATTGATTTTCGAGGTGCTGGAAACAGCCACCCTGCCCGAGTGGTCTGAAGAGATGGATATCCAGGAAAACGATCATGAACTGGTGAAGGAACTTTATAACATCTGGGATTCACTCACCCAGGCGCGCATGCTGGAAGCATGGCACGATGCACAACAGATACGCGAGGAGTCGCTCGACCTGTTCAGCCTGGGGATGCTCGACCTGAAAACACGGGCACAGGTGGAACAGCTTTATTTCTCTATCGCCCGTGAGATCAACACCACCATTAACCGGGCAAAACATGCGCCCGAGGAGCTGCGTCAATTGTCCGCACTCCTGCCCGATAAGTATTTCTGCAATTTCTCGCTGTTCCAGTCGTTGCCCGACTCCTGGGCCATCGACCAGGTTTTTCCCATCATCCCCATTCACCGGCTGGACGAAAAACCGGAACGGACAGCCACCCTGCAGGATATCACCTGCGATTCGGATGGAAAAATAGCCAATTTCGCCTCACAGGACGGCTTTCGCTCTTCCTATCTCCCGGTGCATTCCCTCAAAAAAAACGAACCCTATTATATCGGCGTATTTCTGGTCGGCGCCTATCAGGAGATCCTGGGCGATTTGCACAACCTCTTCGGTGACACCAATGTGGTACACGTCTCCACCAATGATTCGGGTTACAAGATTGACCAGGTGATCGACGGTGAGTCGGTGGCCGAGGTGCTGGAATATGCGCAATACAACGCCAAGAAGCTGGTCCGCACCGTGGAGACGTGGGTGATGAGCTCGGTGAAACAGGGAAGGATTTCGGTGGAGGAAGGGAAGGAGTTTCTCTCAAACTACCGCTCGGGGTTATACGGATACACGTACCTGGAGTAATCAGTTTTCGACGTTTCAACGTTTAAAGCTGACCGCTGTTTAACTGCAATCCTCCATATCGCAATCCTCCGCAGGCACTTCAAACTCGATGGTGCAATGTTGTACGCCCAGTGTCAGCAAGGCATCCCGGATGATGAGCTTCAGCCTTAGAAGTTCCGCCATCGGCTGTGGCGCGTGCAGCACTACGTGGATGGTTAACACATTATATTCACCGTCAATGGACCAGGCATGCAGGTCGTGGACACCCTGCACCTCATCGATTTTCAAAATAGACTGCGCTACTTTTTCCAGATCAACTGTTCCGGGGCTTCCCTGCAACATGATGCGCAGGCTCTTCCGAATGTTGCGGTACACATTGAAAAGGATAAAAAGGGAGATGGCAATCGATAACAACGGATCAATGAAGGGTGCGTCCACAAAATACATGATTCCTGCCCCCACCAGCACGGCGATCCATCCCAGCACATCTTCCAGCAGATGGAGCGACACCACCCGCTCATTCATTGAACTTCCTTTACGCAACCGATAAACGGCAAGACCGTTAATGAAAACGCCCAGCACGGCAAGCAACAACATCCCCTTCACATCGGGTTGCTGCGGGTTGAACAGGCGCGGGACGGCATGTGCCAGGATGACCACGCTTCCCACCAGCAGGACCACCGAATTGATTACGGCACCCAACAGGGAAAAGCGCTTATAGCCATATGTATACTCTTTTGTGCGCGGTCTCTTAGCTACTTTCTGAAAATACCAGGAGAGGCCGAGTGAGAAGCTGTCGCCCAAATCATGCACAGCATCCGAAAGTATCGCCACACTATTGGTCAGCAGACCTCCTGCAATCTCGATAATGGTAAATAAGAGATTCAGAAAAAATGCCGTTTTGATGTTCTTTACATCTTCTTGCTGGTGATTCTGTTCGTATGAATGCATTTCATTTTCCGGATTTAGGTTACAACACAATGAATAAAAAAATGTTCATCTTTTGTTTTCAGCCCGAATTGTGTATATTTGCAATACCTGTGCGCATGAACATAAGTTGTCACTTTTGATGTATCAGGTTTTCGAAACATACTCATCAAACAATTAAACAAAACATGAAGCATTTACATTTAATGGTGATAAGTGCCGCGGTACTCCTGATTGCTTCGTGTAACCTAAATAAAGAAAAAGTGAATATACTGAAACAATCTGATTTTCCTGCCCCGCCGGTGGCAGAGGTACTCCCCTATACGTTTGTGAACTTCGGTCAACAACGCATCGACAACTATTATTGGTTGAAAGACAAAAACAATCCGAAGGTAATCGAATATCTGCAGGCAGAGAATGCCTACACCGATACAGTGATGAGCGCCACACAGGCGTTGCAGCAGAAAATCTACGACGAGATACTGGGCCGCATCAAGGAGGATGATGAAAGCTACCCTTCGTTCAAGGATGGTTATTTCTACTACAGCCGTACCGAAAAGGGGAAACAGTACCCTGCCTACTGTCGCCGGAAAGGATCAATGGAAGCCGCAGAGGAGATCATCTTTGATGTGAACCGGATGGCCGAAGGAAAGCCGGCATTCATCTTCCGGGGCTATTCCATCAGTCCCGACAACAGCAAAGCTGCTTACTTCTATAACGAAACCGGATCCTATGCCGAGTTCACAATGAAAATCAAAGACCTTGCTTCGGGTGAAGAGGTCGGATTTTCGGTGGACGGAGCCGCATCGGTGGCATGGGCCAACGACAACAGGACCCTTTTCTACAGTCTGATCGACCAGACACTGCGTTCTTCCAGGATTTATCGCCGGATGCTGGACGAAGCCGCCGGCGAACTGATATTTGAAGAAAAAGATGTCCGCTTTGGCACCTACGTCTCCGGCAGTAAGACCAAACAGTATATCTTCATCACCAGCGGCAGCTCAACCACCTCGGAGGAGCGTTATATCGCGGCAGACCGGCCGGCGGATGCGTTCAAAGTGTTCCTGCCCCGCGTACAGGATGTGGAGTACAGTGTCTACCCGCACAGGGATAAGTTCTTTGTGCGCTACAAGGATAAAGAGAACCTGAACGGCATGATCTATGAAATGCCGCTCACGGGGTATGAAGAAAGGTCGTCCTGGAAAGTGTTTGTTCCGCATGACAAAGATGTTCGCATCGAGGGAATTGATATCCTGAAGGACTATGTGTCGCTGGAATTGCGCAAAAACGGACTCACTGAGATTCAGGTGAAACCTGTTTCAGACGGTGATGTAAAAACCATTGCTTTTCCCGAGCCGGTCTATTCTGCCGGGCTTAGCGGAAATCCGGAGTATGATGCCGTCACATTGCGCTACTCCTATACCTCGCTCAATCGCCCCAATACACTCTATGAATACAACATCATCACCGGTGAAACGGTGAAACTCAAGGAACAGGAGATACCCTCCGGCTTCAACCCCGGTGACTATGTGGTGGAACGCTTGTGGGCTACAGCCCCCGACGGGGTAAAGGTGCCGATGGCCATTGTCTATCAAAAAGGGCTGAAGAAAGACGGCAGCAACCCTGCCCTAATCTACTCCTACGGCAGCTATGGCATAAGCTCCGATGTCTATTTCAGTTCGAGCATGTTCAGCCTGATCGATCGCGGCTTTGTGTATGCCATTGCCCAGATACGGGGCGGCAGCGACCTCGGCGAACAGTGGTATGAAGATGGGAAATTGCTGCATAAAAAAAATACGTTTACCGACTTCATCGCCTGCAGCGAAAAGCTTATTAACGACGGATACACCTCTCCCGACAAGCTGGCAGCCATGGGCGGCAGCGCCGGCGGCCTGCTGATGGGTGCCGTGGCGAATATGCGACCCGACCTCTACCAGACCATCGTGGCTCAGGTTCCCTTCGTGGATGTCATCAATACGATGCTCGACGAGACACTGCCGCTCACCACGGGCGAGTATGAAGAGTGGGGCAACCCCAATGAAGAGGAGTATTACAACTACATTCTCTCCTACTCGCCCTACGACAATATCAGGGCCCAGGATTATCCAAATATACTGGTAACGGGTGGCATCAACGACTCACAGGTGCTCTTCCACGAACCGGCCAAATATGTGGCGAAACTCCGGTCGCTCAAAACAGATGATAACCTCCTGCTGCTGCACATGAACATGGATTCGGGCCACGGAGGAGCCACCGGCCGCTATGAAGGCATCAGGGATACCGCCTTCGAGTTTGCCTTTATCCTGAACAGGGTTGGCATCAACAACTAAACAACTAAACAACTTACAATGAAGAGACTCCCCCTGCACTGGCAAATCATCACCGGCATGGCAGCCGGCATCCTCTTCGGGTTGCTGATGACCAATTTTAAATGGGGAGCTAACTTTGTAAGCGACTGGATTGCACCCTTCGGCACCATCTTCATCCGCCTGCTGAAGCTGATCGCCATCCCAATCATCTTCACCTCCCTCGTAAAAGGAATATCCGACCTGAAGGATATCGCCAGCTTCCGCCATATCGGCATCCACACCATCCTGATCTACACCGGTACCACTGTAATGGCTATCACCATCGGCCTGCTGCTGGTCAACACGCTCCGTCCCGGCAGCGGCGTCTCTCAGGAGACCATCGATGAGCTTACCCAAACCTATGCAGCGGATGCATCCCTCACATCCAATATTCAAACAGCAACCCAACAACAGGAGGGCCCCCTCTCTTTTCTGGTGGAGATGGTACCCGAGAACATCTTCGCAGCCCTGGGCAACAACGCACTGATGCTGCAGGTCATCCTCTTCTCCATTCTCTTCGGCATCTGCATGCTGCTGATCGAACCGAAGAAAGCCAAACCGGTGAACCAACTGATTAAGGGGCTCAACGAGATCGTGCTGAAGATGGTAGACCTGATCATGTACGTTGCACCCTTTGCCGTCTTTGCCCTGCTGGCACAGATCGTCGTCTCTTCCGGCAGCATGGAGATCCTGCAGAAGCTGCTGATATATGGCCTCACCGTGGTGATCGGGCTGACCGTGATGATTGTGCTCTACCTGCTGATCATCTACCTCACCACCGGTCGCTCTCCCCGCTGGTTTCTCAACGGTATCGCACCGGCGCAGCTCCTCGCCTTCTCCACCAGCTCCAGTGCCGCCACCCTGCCCGTTACGATGGAGCGGGTGACAGAACATCTGGGAGTGGACAATGAGGTGTCGAGCTTCGTGTTGCCGGTTGGTGCCACCATCAACATGGACGGGACGAGCCTCTACCAGGCCGTCGCCGCTGTCTTTATCGCCCAGGCTCTTCATTTTCCGCTGGAGATCAGCGACCAGTTGACGATCGTACTGACTGCTCTGCTGGCCTCCATTGGTTCAGCGGCCGTGCCCGGTACAGGGATGGTCATGCTGGTGATCGTGCTGGAGTCCATCGGCTTTCCTGCCGATAAACTGGCAATTGGACTGGCGCTGATCTTTGCCATCGACCGTCCCCTCGATATGTGCCGCACGGTGGTCAATGTCACCGGCGACGCCATG
Source organism: Porphyromonadaceae bacterium (assembly GCA_003517675.1). Taxonomy (GTDB): domain Bacteria; phylum Bacteroidota; class Bacteroidia; order Bacteroidales; family Dysgonomonadaceae; genus Proteiniphilum. Next base: position 14,988 of record DPAC01000169.1, read on the forward strand.
GTGTCGGTCATTGTGGCACGCACACTGGGAAAACTGCATCACGTACCCTTCTCACGGAAGGAATAAACGGAATGATTCTTCCGGTAAAGAAATGATGAACAAGTTACAAACAGTTTTGCTGATTACAGGCTGCCTTCTCGCGGTGAATGCGGTATCACAGGAAACGACCGTTGATGAACCCGATTCAGCCATTTACCTCAATGAAGTGGTGGTAAATGCCTATCAGGTCAATACCCGGCTGCACCAGGTTCCGGGGAGCATCTCTCTGCTTTCCGGAGATGAGATTCTGATGGGCGATGGAAACAATTTCTCCCAGACACTTCACGCCATGCCGGGCATCTATATGCACAGCGGCACCTATGCTACCAGTCGCATTGTGATTCGCGGCGTAGGCAGTCGCACCCCCTACAACACCAATCGCATTAAATCATATCTGAATGATATACCCATTACTTCATCCGACGGCATCTCCACCCCCGAAGATATCGACCTGACGGGTATCGGACGAATGGAAGTGATCAAAGGCCCCGCCTCGGCACTCTACGGTTCCGGGCTGGGAGGAAGCCTCAATCTTTTTACGCCGGAGTCAAACCGTAATAGCCTGAACGCTTTGTTGCAGCAGGGAAGTTTTCATACGATGAAAGCCGCGGCAGCCGGCAACTACCAAAAGAAAAATCTACGCCTTTGGGGAAGCCTCTCTCATCTGCAATCAGACGGTTTCCGGGAAAATAACCGGTACAGGCGTACCTCGATGCTCTCTTCCGGAACATGGCAACAACCCGGCTTCTCTTTGGACTATACGCTCCTGCTGATGGATCTGAATGCTCTGATTCCGAGCTCCATCGGAAAAACACTGTACGACACCAACCCCAAAGCAGCGGCGACGAACTGGAAAGCGGTGGAGGGATACAAGAAATATCAGCGTGCAATAGCGGGGGTGACACTCGCAAACAGGCTTTCGGAGCAGTGGAACAACCGGCTGACCCTGTTCGGGAGATGGGCAGACAGTTACGAGCGACGCCCGTTCAACAACCTGGACGATGGCAACTCGGGTGGCGGAATTCGGAACAAACTATCCTTTCACGCATCACAATGGGATGCATTACTCGGCATCGAGTGGATGAACGACACCTACCGGTGGCAAATGGATCTGGATCATGCATTGATCAACAAGAACAGAGAGACCCGCAACCACTTCAACCTGTTCGGGATGGCCTACTGGAGGCCGTCACCCCGTTGGAACCTCTCTTTGGGAGGAGCGGTCAACAGGGTTAATTATAAGCTGACAGACCAATTCTCCGGAAATGGTAACCAAAGCGGTCAGCGCGATTTCCCTGCCATCTTCTCACCACGGCTTGGCGTCAATTATGCCCCCTCCCATCGCAT
>DPAC01000081.1 GCA_003517675.1 Porphyromonadaceae bacterium
AACTCCTTGTAATCAGATAGATGGAGTTGATCGAATTTTTCTTTCAGGAAATACTCCACTGCTTTCACGTCGTGGTTGGTGATCTTTTCAATCTCTTTTACCTGTTGTGCATCCGAGTTGGAAAAGTTGCGGTAAAGCTGCCGCAAGCCGTCAAATAGTGACTGATCGACCTGATGAAGGGGTTCAATCCTGGCTTCGCACAAGGCGATAAAATATTCGATCTCTACTTTCACCCGGTACCTGATCAATGCATATTCCGAAAAATAGGCACTCAGCTCACCGGTCTTGTCTCTATATCGTCCGTCGACGGGGGAAATTGCAGTCAGTTGGTTTAACTCCATTTTTGTAGTTGTTGCGCAATGCAGATTTTTGAATTCAGATTCTGAGTTACGGAAAATCACTTCCCGCAAGTTTTCATCTCAGTCTCATTGAAAATTGAATTTTCCCGAAAGAATATAACTCCCTATGATTTCGGTACAAAAATAGCGAATATTACAGAGCTGAAAAAATATTTATAAAATTATTTTGCGGGAAAACAAAAAGAGTCTATCTTTGCATCACTTTTTCAGAAAGGGATCTCCGGGATCAGAGAACAACCTCTGGGAAAGGAGTTCCGAGCAGGGAAAAGCGTATTTTTTCAGGGCGTTTAGCTCAGCTGGTTCAGAGCATCTGCCTTACAAGCAGAGGGTCGGCGGTTCGAATCCGTCAACGCCCACCCACGAACGGCAAAAGGGTCAAAGTCACAAAATGCCAACCAAAGATATAAAGTCTGTTAGTCAGTAGATTAACGGACTTTTTTGTTTTGCAGTGCATGGTGTGCAGTGCATGGCAAATAAATACTATCGGCTATCTCAAATGCTCCAGCGGGACAAATGACCATACAATATTTCCAAATCAGTGCATGTTCTTTTGCAACTAAAAGACGTATTTTTAGTTGCAATAAATATTATTTTTATATCTTTGTGTCGTGAGTAGCAAAGAGAAAATAGTGAACCGTTTCTTATCTTTACCAAAAGATTTTTCTTTTGATGAAGCGGTCGCCCTATTGAAATTAATGGGATTTGATGAGGTGAAAACAGGAAAAACAAGTGGTTCGAGAGTGAGATTTCGGAATGATTTATTAGGCAAAGAATTTAAAATGCACAAGCCTCATCCCGGTAAAATTTTAAAACAATATCAGTTGAACAATATAAAAACTTTACTTCAAGACTGTAATTTAATTAAAAATGAAAACAATAAATATTGATACATTGGAATATAAAGGATACACTGGTACAGTAGAGTTTAGCGTACCGGATAAATGCTTTCACGGTCATGTATTGGGTATAACTCACTTGTTCACTTATGAAGGCAGTACGTTTGATGAACTGGAAGAAGACTTTAAGGGATGTATAGATGATTATTTGTACGATTGCAAACAAGAGGGAGTAAAACCGCAAAAACCGTTTAGCGGAACACTGAATATTCGTATAGGATCAGAATTACACAAAAACATTGCCCTTGAAGCAAGAAAAAAAGGAGAAACCCTGAATAGTTTTATAAAAAAAGCCTTACAAAAAGTGATGTTGTGATTTATGAAAAAGTTATCGCGACGCAGTTTTCTCCGTACAGGTTTTGCAAGCTTTGCCGGATTAACCATGGTTGGGCGGGGTTCATTTATGCCCGAAGTCACTGTTGACAAAGTTAAATTAGGAAACAGCGGACTGCATGTCTCCCGGATTGCATGGGGCACCGGGACCATAGGGGGCTCAAAGGCATCGAACCAAACCCGCCTGGGAATGAATAAATTTGAAGCAATGGCTCATCACGCCTATGACCGGGGGATCCGATTTTTCGATATGGCCGATTCCTACGGCTCACATCAATATGTCGGAAATGCCATTCAAAGCCTGCCCAGGGAGAAGATTACCCTGCTCACAAAAATCGGGACGCACGAAGATGGATCAGACAGAAATGTGCCCGTGCGTGACTCCCTCGATCGTTACCGGCAGGAAATGGGCACCGATTATATCGATATTGTGCTGATGCACTGTTTGATGCAGGGAGGCTGGAGCAACAACCGCAAACACTACATGGACGGGTTGTCAAAAGCCAAACAGGAGGGCATCATCAAGGCCGTAGGTGTTTCCTGTCACAACTGGGATGCCATGGTTGAAGCAGTGGATAGTCCCTGGGTGGATGTGATTTTGGCACGCATTAATCCTTTCCAGAGTCATATGGATGGGACCCCTGACAGGGTGAAAGAACTGCTGGGGAAAGCCAAAAAGAACGGAAAAGGCGTTATCGGCATGAAGATATTCGGCGAAGGAAGCCACGTGAGTGACAGCGAGCGGGAACAATCCCTTCAATTTGCACTGACCGATGCAAATATTCATTGTATGACCCTCGGGATGGAATCCATCGCTCAGGTGGACGATGCGGTGGAAAGGGTGATGCGGCTGGTGAGGGGAATCTAAAATTATTGCAATCGATATTCTTTCGGCGAAAGATTGGTATGATTCTTAAAGTATTTACCAAAGTGCGACTGACTGGGGAAATTGAGTTGCAGGCTGATTTGCTGAATCGTGAGGTCGGTCGATTTAAGCAATGCTTTGGCTTCCAGCAGCACGTAACTGTTGATCCATTCGGTGGCAGACATTCCCGTATCCTCATGAATGATTTTCGACAGATATTTTGGAGTCAAAGACAATTTATCGGCATAAAATTTAACGTCCCGATGTTGTTGATAATGATGTTCCAAAAGGTCCATAAAACGTTCTGTCAATATCACCCGTTTCGATTTCTTTTCATTTTTCAGCGATTTATGGAAGACATTTTCTATCTCAAGATACATCGCCTGCACCAGTAACTCTGCTATCTTGATCCGGTGGATATTCTCTTCTGCCCGGATAATCCGCTGAATTGCTTTAAAATAGAGCAGCATCCTCTCCGTATTTTCTTTCGAAAGCGGTGTCCACGGATCTGTCTTCACTGCATTTCTCAAGGTATGCAAATCTTTGATGTAGAATGCCGTTAGACTATCCACAGATTGATGGGATATAATGAGGTAATAACCATAGAAATCGCTGCTGTACCCTTTGATTTCGAGTATCTGATGGGGTAACACCACAAACAGAGCAGGAGCCTTTAGGGTAAAATGCTTTAAATTAACACTTCCTTCCATGCTGCCCATCGTACAAATAATAACCGCTGTGATATCCACCTTAAAGGGATTCTCAAAGGATGAATGAATCACGGGATCTTCAAGTAAGATCAAGTCTTCACCAATGGCATCCGCTTTCTCAAGATTTATTTCAGATCGCCAGTCAAAAAGAGAGATTGATTTATTGTACATTTTTTTTCGAAATTAGGCAAAAAGGTCGATAATGG